>CAXTNS010000117.1:0-7963 GCA_964245465.1 uncultured Thermoanaerobaculia bacterium | reverse complement strand
TCCACACGCTGTTCGTGGTGGACACGCTGGAATACCTGGCCCGCGGCGGCCGCATCGGCAAGGCGCGGGCGCTGGTCGGGGGGCTGCTGGGGATCAAGCCCATCCTGGGGGTCGTGGACGGCGAGGTGGCGCCCGTGGACCGCGTCCGGGGCGGCCGCGCCGTCCAGCCGCGCATCCTGGAGATCCTCCGCAAGCGGGTCGATCCCAATCGTCCGGTGATCGCCGGAGTGAGCCACGGCAACGCTCCGGCCTGGGCGGACCGCCTGGAGAAGCTGCTGCGGGACGCCTTCCCCGTGACCGAGCTGATCCAGGCCGAGGTGGGTCCCGCCGTGGGCACGCACGCCGGGCCAGGCGTGGTGGCGGTCTCCCTCTTCCAGCCGGAAGAGGACGAATCGGGATGGATTGGCCCGTTATGACGTAAAACATCACGTAAACTGTGGCCGATGAGCGAGCTCGGCTGGAAGTTCCTGACTCCCGCGGACAAGGCGGCCATCCTCAAAGGGATCGAGGACGGCGTGGCCTATGGCGGGCCCTACCACGTGGAAATCCACCCGGCCGACCGGTGCAACATCGACTGCTTCTTCTGCTCCACGGCGGCTCTGCGGGGGACGGACGAGGTCCCCATGCCCCGCTTCGAGGAGATGCTGCGCGAGCTCAAGGAGGCGGGCACGCGCTCCGTCCGCCTCTCGGGGGGCGGCGAGCCGCTCTTCCACCGCAAGATCAAGGAGTTCCTCGCGGCCATCCGGGCGAGCGGCCTGCCGATCGAGAACCTGACCACCAACGCCGTGCTGCTCCGCACCGAGGTCGCCGAGCTGATCGCGGCCACCTGCGATTCGATCACCGTGAGCCTCAACACGGCGGACGAGGCGACCTACGCCTCGATGATGAAGACCCCGGCCCGCAACTTCCAGCGGGTGGTGGACAACACCCGCGAGTTGATCGCGCTGCGGCGCCGGAATGGCTCCAGGACGCCCAAGGTGACGCTCCAATTCCTGGTCTGGAAGGAGAACTACCGCACCATCCCGGAGATGTACCGGCTAGCCCGTGAGATCGGCGCCGACACGATCCTGTTCAACGGCCTCTCCTTCCTGAAGCCCGAGCAGAAGATGACGGAGGCCGAGACGGACGAGATGATGGCCCTCTACGAAGAGGTCGTGCGGATCGATCAGTACCGCACGGTCGGCACCGTCAACAGCTTCGAGCAGGACCTTTCGAGCCGGGTGGCCGAGATGAACCAGCGGCTCCAGGCGGAGCAGGGCCATCCCCTCCTCCGCAAGGCGTCCTGGCTCCTGCGGCGGGACGGTTTCACCCTGGCGGAGACGATCGGCCATCTCAAGGAGGGGTTCGAGAGAAAGCAGGCCCGCAGGTGGGCCGACGGACTGGAGAGCTACTGCCTGATCGGCTGGCACTCGATGCTCATCCGCACCACGGGTACTGTGGCGCCGTGCTGCATCCTCCAGGGCAAGGAGTTGGGCAACGTCTACCGGCAGTCCGTCCGCGAGGTCTGGCACGGCGAGGCGTACAACCGTTTCCGCGCCGAGCTTTCCAGGATCCTGCGCGACGGTGCCGCCTGGCACCACGACGAGGCCACGGACCGGACGGTGGATGGGTTATGCGGCAGCGGGTGCCCGGTCGGGACGTTCTATTACACGCCGGACACGCCGTTCCTGCGCTCGTTCAACGACGGGCTGGTACGACTGCGGTAAATCCTCATCCCTGCAAGAGGGACTGTCCGCCGTCGATCCAAACGGGCGTGCCGGTAATGTGATCGGATTCGTCCGAGGCCAGAAAAAGAACGAGCTTCGCCACCTGCTCGGCCGATCCCGGTTTGCCGTCGGTCAGCGGGATCTCTCCTTCCGGATACTCGACGGGCTCCTTGGCGTCTTCCAGATCCCGGCGCTCGGTGCTCTCCTCGATCTCCGTCTCGATGGCCCCGGGGCAGATGACGTTGACGCGGATGCGGTGTTTGGCCAGTTCCACGGCGAGCATCTGGGTGAGGGCCACCTGGCCCGCCCTTCCTTCGCGCACAGGATCGCCGCCGCCTCGCCGATCCCCGAGCCGCCTCCGGTAACGAGCGCCACCTTGCCTTCGAGCCGCATCGCCGTCTCCTCCTCAGAGTGAGACGGTCTACAAATGCCGTGCCCGGGTGAGGGTTTCCGGCTCCCACCTTCGTTACTTGATATCGAAATGAAGGAGCCTTACCAAGAGGGCTGCCCTGCCGGACGGCCCTCTCTTTTTTCTATTCCCCGGGGTAAGGCTCCTCTCTGGGCGGCCGCGTCTCCGCTCCCCAGACGCCGGTGACCGGGGGATCTTCCATCGGCATGGGTCCGGTGTCGGGGATGGGGGAGAAGGCCATGGAGACGCCAAACATGTACTCGGCGTCCATGCCGGTCTGGCGGAACTGCAGGCGCGCCGGAGACTTTCCGAAAATATAGTGGACCGCAAAGTCGCCGTTGTCGAGAGGCTCGGTATATCCCAGGGGCTCGATTCCAAGGGTGAACTGCCCCCGAGGCTGGCCCTCAGGATCGACGACGATCTCGATTTCGATCGTCTCACCCCAAGGTATCTGCTGGGGGGCGCCGGTCGACTCGACCGTGTATTTGCCGGGCACAGGCAACCTGTTCTCCCCAGTCTGCGGCTCAGCGCTCTCAGCTCTCTCTTGCAGGGCTGTCTCGGCGAGGCTCATGTTCGGCTCCTTTCGAATTGGGATGGCTTTCATTCCGTTACTGCTCCGGACGCGGGGGTTATCTCAGGCCGCCAGTCCCCCTGGAGGACGAAGGCCGCCCAGTAGTAGGGCGCCCGCCAGCGCCGGTCGCTCCGGATGGCGAGTTGCGCCTCGCGCAGGGCGGCGGCCGGGGACTTCCCCTCCTGCAGCATGGCGCGGTAGAAGCGGCCCATCAGCTCCGCCGTGGCCCGGTCCTGGACCCGCCAGAGGCTGGCGGCCACCCGGGCCGCGCCGGCATAGAGGAAGCCGCGGGTGAGGCCCACCAGGCCCTCGCCCCGCACCTCCCGGCCCAGCGCCGTCTCGCAGCCGGAGAGCACCACCAGGTCCGCCCCGAGCTGGAGGTTGTAGATGTCGGCCAGGCTCAGGAAGCCCTCTTTCGGCTTGCCGTCCGCCCCGAGCCGCGACAGCAGCAGACCCGTCAGCTCGGGCGTGCGGGCGTCGATCAGACCGTGGGTGGCGAAGTGGACGACGCGGTAGGGCGCCAGCCGGCTACCCAGCACGGCGTCGCGGTCCGCCTCGAAGTCGAGCTCCACCAAGGCCTCGCCCGCCGGCACCAGGGCCGAGATCCGTTCGGCTTCCAGCCGCGTCGAAGGGAGCCGTTGCAGGGCGGGGAAATCGGGCTCCCCTCCCCGCTCCGGAGTCCGGGACGACGCGGCGGCCTGGGTTCTGGAAATCCGGGAGTCGCCCGGGTCGAACACGGGATCGGCCAGCACCGCGACCGCTTTCGGGGCCGGCGAGCGGGCGGCGAGGTCACGCCGCTGGCTGGCCAGCACCGAGGCCGAGGGCAGCGTCACGATCTCGTGCCGGTCCAGCAGCAGATCGGTGCTGGCGGGCACCGGCAGGGCCACGAACGGCAGGTACTGGAGGGCGCCGTCGGCCACGATGACCAGGCGCCGGTTTCCCAGCCGGTCCGCCACGGGACCGAGCAGGACGCGGCTCAAGGCCTCGGCCTCGGCACGCCCCGGTTTCGCCGCGCCGGGGTCGAGGGTGCGCATTGAGGTATAGACCCGGCGGGCCGCCGCCTCGATCTCCGCCCTCGGCGGCAGCTCGAAGGAGGCGACCGCGCCGGTGTCCACGGCCCAGAGGAAGCTCCGCTCCTCGCCCAGCGAGTACTCCAGGAGGAGGGTCTGGGGATCGAGCAGGGTCTGGATGCCGGCGGCGTCCAGCGGGACCGGCTGGGTGAGCGCCGCGTAGCGCGGGCTGCGCCGCCGGATCTCGGCGCGCACGCCGTCCAGCTCCGTAAGCAGGTCCTGGAGCTCGCCCTCTCCGGTGGCCCGGGGCTCGGGGACGCTGCTCAGGCGCTCGATCTGGCGCTCCGCCTTGGCGTTCAACCGTTCGGCGAGAGCCTTCTCTCGCGCCCGCAGCTCCAGGTCGCCGCCCGCTTGGACGTTCGCCCGGGCTTCCTGAAGCAGGTCGAGGAGGGCGCGAGCCCGGGCCCGTTCGCTCACCTCCAGGGCCTCGCGGGCGTGGCCTTGCCGGATCAACAGGTCGATCTCCAGCTCGAAGGCCTGCCGGTACGCGCTCAGAAAGGAGGCCCTCAGGTCCGGGTTCGTGAGGGTGACGCGCAGCGATTCGACGAGGGCGAGCGTCTTCTCCACCTGGACCCGGGCTTCGGGGACACGGCCGAGGCGGGCTTCCAGGCGGGCCAGGGCGGTCCGGGTCTCCGCCTCGCCCGCCCGGTCGGCGATGGCCAGGCGCAGCTCCAGGGCCTGGCTGAAGGCCTCCCGGGCCTTCGGCAGGTCGCCGCGCAGAAACAGCGCCTGGCCCAGCCGCTGGAGCGCCACGGCCCGTGGCCGGCGCTCTCCCAGGGCGGCCAGGATGTCCACGGCTTCCCCTAGCGCCTCCAGGGCCTTGCCGGCGTCGCCGGCCCGGATCAGCTCCCGGCCGAGCAGGCCGAGCGAGTCCGCCTCGTACCGGCGGTCGCCCAGGGTGCGCGCGAGATCCCGGGCCTGGCGGAAGAGGCCTTGGGCCTCGGCGGTCTCCCCGAGCCCGCTCCGCACCAGCCCCAGTTGGTTCAAGGTGACCACCTCGCCCCGTCGGTCTCCCACGGCGCGCCGCAGCTCGAGCGTCTGCTCAAAGGTGGCGCTGGCGCGCTGCAGCTCTCCCAGGGCGGAGTAGACGGAGCCGAGGTTGTGCAGCGTCCGCGCCTCCCACAGCCGGTCGCCGAGATCGCGGAAGATGGCGAGGGCTCCGTGGTAGCGGGCCAGGGCCTCGCCCAGTTCCCCCAGGCCGCCGGAGGTCACGCCGAGATTGTTGAGGATCTGGGCCTCGCCGCGCCGGTCCCCCAGGGCCACCATCCTCTCAAGGGCCTGGCCGTAGTGCTCCAGAGCCTGCCGCGGCTCGCCCAACATCTCATAGAGCCCCCCCAGGTTGGAGAGCGACCGCGCCTCCCGGCCGGTCTCGCCGGCCTCTCGGAAGAGCCCGAGGACCCGTCGATGGCAGGCGAGGGCCTCTTCCAGCTTCCCCCGGGAGGAATCGAGCAGGCACAGGTTGTTCAGGGCGGACGCCTCGCCGACGCGGTCCCCGCGTTGGCGGTGCAGCTCGATGGCTTTCTCGAAGGCCGCGCGCGCCTCCTGGTCTTCGCCCAGCGCGTACTGGGCGAGCCCGAGGGAAGCCAGCACGTCGGCCTGGCGGCTGGTGTCGCCGAGCGCCTCCCAGAGCGGCAGCGACTGGCGGTAGTCCGCCACGGCCTGCCGGGCGTCGCCCAGCGAGCCGTGCAGGGTGGCCAGGACGTAGAGCGCGGTGGCCTCTTCGCGGCGCCGCCCGAGCGACCGCCAGAGACCGGCCGCCTCGGCGTAGCGGGCGGCCGACTGCCGGGCCGACTCCGCCGTGCCCTGCCGGCGCAGGCGTTCCGCCCCGGTCATGAGCCGCTCGGCGGCCACGCGTCCGCGACCGGCCGGCGTGTCCTGGGGCAGCGCCTCCAGCCGGATCTCGTACCGGCCCGGCGGCGCCGTCTTCGGACCCCTCACCTCGACCCGGTAGGCACCGTCTCCCTCGATCAGCGCCGTCTCCGGCCCCTCCCGGCCCGTGGGAGTGTCGACGGTCCCCAGGCTCTTGCCGTCCGGCCCGAAGACGTCGATCGCCACGTCGATCCCCCGCTGATCGACCGTCACCAGCAGGGGCTGTCCGGGCCGGGCTACGACGAGATACGCGAGGGATTCACCGCCCTGGAGACCGCGCTCCAAGACGGTCCCAGGATCGAGCCGCCCCTGAGCGAGGAGGGCTGGAGCGGCGAGGGCCCACAAGGTCCCCACCCCCGCGATCATCCTCAGACCCGATCGTAGAAACGACAACACGGCATCATTCTACTTCGCCGGCACCCAGATCCCCGGCACGCCGAGCCCTGCCGCCGTCCGGTTGAGCGCCGCGAGGTCCTGGCCCAGCAGCGCGGCCAGCTCGGATTCGAGCCCCTCCAGCTCCTTCACCTGCTCCGCGAAGACCTCCCGCATCCCCTGCGTCGGCGCGCCGTTGCCGCCGCCGGCCCGGTTGAGGAAGGGCGAGAGGCGCGAGTACAGCATGGCCCCGCCCTTCATGGCCAGGACGTCGTAGGCGATCTCGGCCTTGGGGTTGTGCATCCGCGCCTCCAGGATGTCGAGCTTCTTGATCAAGCCGTCCGCGGCCTCGCGCAGGGGCCTGGCCTTCTCCTCCCTGGCCAGCAGCTCGTTGCGCTCGGCGAGCTGGCGGCGGACGGTCTGCAACCGCACCACGCCGCGCGTCAATCGAGTGATGGCGTCGCGCACCTGGAGGTTGAAGCGGAGCTCCTCCTCGAGGTCCGCCGGGGAGACGTTCAGCCGGGGATCGGGACGCAGCACGAGGGGCGCCGCGGGGCGGGTTCTGCCCCGTCCAGACGTCGGCCGGGCCGCCGCGCCACCCCAGCGCACGGCGTCCGGCACGGGGAAGAGATAGAAGCCTTCGCGCCCTTCGCGCGTCATCGGCGACGGCAGCGGCTCGCGCAGGAGAGCCAGGTCGTCGAAGATCCAGAACGACCGGCCATGGGTGCTCACCACGAGCTGGTCGTCCTTCACCGTCAGGTCGTGCACGGCGACCGTGGGCAGGTTCAGCCTTCACGGGCGACTCGGCGATCACGAACACCGTGCAGTAGGTCTCGACGCCCGCGTTGTCCCCCGTGATGGGACCGCCGGACCACTGCTGCTTGGACTTGTCGTTCCTCGTCAGGTCGGGGCTGATCTTCGTCCACGTCTGGCCGCCGTCCACCGTGCGGAAGATCACGTTGGCTCCGTGGTAGACCACCTTGGGATCGTGGGGCGACACGGCGATGGGGGCCGTCCACTGGAAGCGGTAGCGCATGGCCTCGCCGCCGAACCCCGACGGGTTGTCCGGCCAGGCGCTCACGGCGCGCTCCTCGCCCGTGCGGTGGTCGTAGCGGGCGTAGCGGGAGAGATACCCCAGGTACTCGCCGGCGTAGACGATGTTCGGGTCCGAGGGGTCCGAGACAGCGCGTAGACCGCCGGCCGTCCGAGGGCGCCACGGCCACCCCCACCTTGCCCCAGATCCCTTCCGGCAGCCCGTCCTCCTCGAGCTGCTTCCAGGTGTCGCCACCGTCGCGAGAGACCCAGAGGCCGGACCCCGGCCCGCCGCTCGTCATCTGCCACGGCCGGCGCCGGGCCTGCCAGAGGCCGGCGAACACGACGTTGGAATTGGACGGATCGAGGGCCACGTCCGAAGCGCCCGTGTTCTCATCCTTCTTCAGCACCTGCTGCCACGTCTTGCCGCCGTCCCGGGTGCGATAGACGCCCCGCTCGGGATTGGGACCGAACGGAGTGCGCATGGGCATTCAGAAGCCTCCTCAGGGCTGGAAAGACGCGGAACGCTCCGCAGCTTAGCCAAGGGGAGAGCGAGGGGCAAGACGCGCGATCACACTCACCAGCTCGCCGGGGTCGACCGGCTTGGCCATATGGACCTGAAAGCCGGCGTTCAAGGCGCGCTTGCGATCCTCGGGGCCGGCGAAGGCGGTGACGGCCACGGCGGGGAGGTCTTCCGGGCCGCGGCCCGTGCGCACCTCGCGGATGAGGTCATAGCCGTCGCGGCCGGGCATGCTGATGTCGCTCACCAGAACGTCGGGCTCGAACTGGCCGAGCATTTCGAGGGCCTGGGCCGCGGAGGAGGCGGTGGCCACCTCGGCTCCCCGCAAGGAGAGCAGCTCGGCCAGGACCTCCCGCGGGTCCGGCTCGTCGACCACGCCAAGGAGGCGCAGGCCGGCGAGGGGCGGGCGGGGGC
>CAXTNS010000116.1:9033-13564 GCA_964245465.1 uncultured Thermoanaerobaculia bacterium | reverse complement strand
TCACGTCTCCCGCCGGTACGGTCGTGACCCTCACCACCGACAACGGCGCGGGCAACGACAACGTGTTCAACGGCACGCTCTGGGATGACGACGCGAACCCGGGCGGGCAAGTGCCCTACACCTTTAACAACGGCCTCGCGACCGACCACCTCTACGTAAATCTGGTCACGGCCACCCCCCTCGTCCCCGAAGAGGCGATGGGCGCCTTCATCGGCGAGGACCCGAACGGCACGTGGACGATCACGATCTCTCAGGACCTGGCAGGCGACAGCGGCAGCCTCAATAGCTGGTCACTCGCGGTCACGACGTTCCCCGAACCGCCAGCCACGGCCACCGTACCCACGATGAACCAGTCCACACCGGTTCCGATCCCGGCGGGGCCGGCTGTGGTGACCTCGACGATCGTGGTGTCCGGCGCCGGCACCTCGATCTTCGACGTCGACGCGACGACCTTCATCACCCACACCTTCGCGGCCGACCTCGACGTCACGCTGCAGTCTCCCGCCGGTACGGTGGTGACCCTCACCACCGACAACGGCGCGGGCAATGACAACGTCTTCAACGGCACGGTGTGGGACGACGACGCCAACCCGGCCGGGCAGGTGCCGTACACCACCAACAACGGCCTGGCGACCGACCACGCCTATGTAAACCTGACCACGGCCACGCCGCTCGTTCCCGAAGAGGCCATGGCGGCCTTCATCGGCGAGAACCCGAACGGCACGTGGACGCTCACGATCTCCGACGACCTGGCCGGCGACGGCGGCAGCCTCGATAGTTGGTCGCTCGACATCGACACCCTCAGTTGCGCCGCGGCCGACCTGGCGCTGACCAAGACCGCGGCGCCGACCAGCGTCGCCGTTGGCCAGAACGTGGTCTTCACGCTGACGGTGACCAACAACGGGCCGGCGAACGCCACCGGGGTGACGGTGACCGACACCCTGCCGGCGGGCCTCACCTACGTCTCCAACGACTGCGGGGCCACCTTCGCCGCACCGACTCTCACCTGGGCCGTCGGCGACCTGGCGGCGAGCGCCTCGGCGACCTGCCACGTGACGGCCACGGTCACTCAACCGGGACCGATCGTCAATACTGCCACCGCCACCAGCAACGAGGCCGACCCGACACCGGCCAACGCCACGAGCACGATTACGATCGCCGGCGTGACGCCCACGCCTGGGATCCCAACCCTCTCGGAGGTTGGACTGGTGCTGCTGGCCCTGATGCTGGGCGGCATGGCCCTCATGGTGATGAGGCGCCGGCGGGCCTGACGTTCCTCCAAAGAAGCACCGCACGAAGGGCGCCGGTGAATCCGGCGCCCTTTTTCTTTGCTCGGGCATGGTTGGGATTTTCAGCTGTCCTCAAAAGAGCCTTCATGGGGTGTGGAGAATTCTGACAAGAACACCGCCGGCCGGCGAAGCGTGCCGGCCGGCGGTGAGAAGGTGCCCCGGTCAGGATTCAGGCGAGAAGGCGACCGGGTTCTTGACCGACATCGGCTCCGGCTCCGGCTCCGCCTCTGTTCCTGGCGTCGTATCTTCCACTATGTAGTTGATCTGGGCCGTGCAGCCAGAGAGCGATTGTCCAAAGTCGAAAGGTATCTCATAGACCGGTCCTGGGCTTTCCAAGTCGCTCAGATCGCCCAGACTCGGCGGGTCCAACTTTCTTGAAAACTCGCCCGCCGTACACCTGACGACGAACGTACCACCGACGATCTCGAGATCATCCTCCTCAGCTTCCTTTTTCCAATCTGTGCCGACCTGCACCCTGAGCGTATATTCGAAAGCGGATTCTCTGAAAGGAGGAGGTCTGCGCACCACCGCGCACCCTGGGCAGGGAGTAGCCTCCGGCTGGGGGACGACCCACCGCAGGCTCGCCATGTCGACGGGATCATCCGGAGGAATGGCCGGCTCAAGAGTTGCCGGTATCCCCGTAAGGTCATAAAGGGATTCCTGAATCCTGGGCTGCCGTGTGCCATTCCAAGGGAGACACTTGGGAGAGAATGCCAGGTCCCGGCACCGCCCGCCGTCCTGTCCACAGGCTTTTTCGACGGCCGTGCACAGCGACAGCCTCCTCGTGTGGGGGCCTCGCTTCGATAGCGGTTTCCACGCGTAGAAGTCGGCCAGGGAGGGCAACTCGTCCCCGGCAAGGGTGATCAGTTTCATTACCTGGGCGGGCTGCAACTCCGGCCGGAGATGCCAGACCACCGCGGCGATGGATGAGGCGACGGCCGCGGAGACGGAGGTACCGGTGTACATCGCCGTGGGAACGTCCGCTTCTTCCGCATCGTAAGGAAAAATCGTACCGATCACGGAATGGTCGGCATAGGCGGCTCGCCGGGGCTGTCCCCCCCGGCGGGAGTTGGGGATCGGCAGGCCTTGCCAATCCACTCCACCGACGGCATAGACCGACTTGTGGAAGAAGGCCCACCGGAACCAGTTCGGGCGGCGCAGCTCCCAGGCTGCCGGCAGGAGCGGCCACTTGGTACCGCCACCTCCTCTTTGATTGCCAGCGGCGGCGATGACGAGGGCACCCGAGCGGCGGGCGAAGCGAAGAGCGTTGTAGACAGCCCGAACCGAGGGCTCGAGCTTGGAGGTTTGCCGCTTCTCAAGGTCTCCGAAGGCTTCGCCGTCCCAGCCGAGGGAAAGATTGAGGATGAGCTTCTTGTTCGGATCGAACTGTTTCCAATACAGGACCTCAGCGTAAATGGCTGCGGCGAGGTCGCTCGTCAATCCCACGTGCCCACTCTGGCCAGGCAGAGGAGCTTCCACTGGAGGGAACGGCTGACCTGGAATGAAATTACTGTAGCTCAGCGCGCGTCGCGTCTTGATGCTGGCCGCGCAGGAGCCGGAAGTTGGACAAACCAGGCTGTGAGCCATGTGAACGAGGGTAAATCCATGTTGGGAGCCGTCCGGTAGTACCGGAGGCCACTCCCCGTCCGGCTGGCTGTCGATGAAGGTGAGCCGGACACCAGGGCTCCCGGTAAGGCCTACGGCAGAAGTCTCATCGGGGGCCACTTGGCCGGTCTCACTGCGGAAATTCTTTTCCAGGGCCGGCCAGATCCGTTGGCCGATATCGTCCAACGGAACGGCTCCCGCACTGGTGATGGAAAGAGCCAGCCGGTCCCGCTCCGCCTTCACAAAGGCCTCCTTAGGTGGCCTGAAACTCAAATCCGAGATTTTGGTGTAGATGCAGTAACGGTCGAGATTCAGCTTGCGGAGCGGTTTACGGTCGATATCGATATTCGGCTCGGACAATTGAACGGAAGAGGCGCCGTAGTAACCAGGATTGACCCTCGTGGTGGTCTTGAGAGTCTCTTGGATACCGAGGACCACCTGGTCCTCCAGGGTCCTGAACGTCCAACCGTCAACCGTTGGGCAGGCCGCGGTAACCGGGCTCAGCAGCCCAATCACGCGCCTTTCCGCGTAGGCCTGGTCCACCTTGAAATCATCCTTCGATTTCTTGCGGTCCCCGGCCGCGAACGATTCCGGTGTGGGCTCGGCACGTCCGGAAGTGCTGATGGATACCAGAGCTACTGTCATCAAGATATGAAGAATCTTGCATCTCATGATGATTCCCTCCCTGGTGCGGCAAGAAGGGGCCGCTCCTCCTTGAGCGGACTCTGTATTGGGTTCATGCCGCCTACCACATTGGGCTTTCGCAGCCGATGAATCGTTTCTGACAAGAGCGAAAAAAGATTCAGGGCTCAAGCAGGCGGAAGCTCTCGCACCCGGCACCGTCCGGATGGAGTCGGAGGCAGGCGAGTTGTGCGCGCTGGAACTGGCGCGGCAAATCCACTCCGTCCCAATGACGGTAGAGCTCTCTCATCAAGTCGCGTGCGATCTCGTCGTTCACACTGCGAGTGGCCGCGATCACCTCCCGGGAGCCGGCCAGCAGAAACGCGTTGGCGAGACCGATCCCCTCCCCCGGTGCCTCCTCGGACGAACGGCCGGCATCGCACGAGGAGAGCACGACCCAGGCCGGTGCCCGGCGGAGGGTCCGGAGATCGCTCAGGGTCAGATTGGTACCATCTGCCAGATTGAGCATGCTGTCCCAGCCTGCGAAGCCCGCGAAGGTACCGTGACCTGCGTAGTGGAAGAGAGCGGCCCGAGGGAGTGCCTTCAGAACGGTCCCAGCCCGGGCATACTCACGGTCCATCGTTTCTAAGGTCCAGTCCGGCCTCCAGGCGCGGATGGCGCCGGTGACCATCTCAGCCTCCTCGCGCGCCGCCCGCAAGTTGCCCCCGGGATCGGCAACCAGCAGAGCTACGCGCCGTCCTTCAGGCGGTCTCAGGTCCCGCCGGACCGGCAGGTCAAGGCCATAGACAACGAGACTCCGGGCGAGCAACGGCTTACCTTCGAAAGGCAAAGCGTGGAAGTCGATCGAGCGCAGGCGGCCATAGGGCAGGATGCGCACGCGCCCGGCTCGTGCCAAGGCCGCGTGGAAGGGTTCGAACAGGCGCGAGGCCATAGCCTCCCGGGCGAGGTTCTCGGACCACTCGAACCTGCTGACCCCGATCGCCCGACGGCTGGCG
>CAXTNS010000116.1:0-9023 GCA_964245465.1 uncultured Thermoanaerobaculia bacterium | reverse complement strand
CCCCGTTCGGCAAGGGATGGTAAGCGAGGATGAGCTCGCCCGGGCTTGGCTGGGCAAGCCTGCTCTCGCCATAGCCAATGCCGAGGGACCTCATCGCCTGATCCAGGTCTTCTCTGGCTTTCTTGAGCTGAGAGACCCGGCTCTCACGGGCTGACCTTATCTGGTCCCCGGCCAGTTGCCATTCCTGAGCGGCTTCCCCGTCAACCACGTTGCGCGCCACCAGGTACCTTGCCAGGCCCTGGTCCCATCTCGCCTGCTCACTGGGATTGAGCTGAGCCAGACGATCCCTCAACTCGAGCTGGCGCAGCAGCCTTGAGCGCGCTCGCCGGGCCAGTGCGAAGGCGGCTTCGCGGTCACCTTCTTCGAGCAAAAGCTCCAGGTAGAGTTTCGTGGCTGCCTCCCGCTGGGCGACAAGGGTGTCGCGGCCCTCGTAGGAGGGAACGTGCCACACCTCCAGATCGATCAGTTGGTCCGCCTCCTCCAACGCCTGAAGGGCCTCCAGCCGATGACCCGAGCTGACTTGGGCGCGAGCCCTGCCGAGAGCAGCGCGGAAGCGGCCCTCGAAGGAAAGGGATCGCCGGGCCAGCGCCTCCAACTCCTCATAAAGCCGGAGCGCCTGAGCCGAATCTCCCGTGGCAATGGCCTCCCTCCCTTCGAGGTCAAGCCACCAGAGCCTCTCACGCAGGCTCACCTCGTAGGCCAAGCGGTGAGCTTCCTCCAAGGATCGGCCCGCTTCACGCCACCGGTTGGCCTGCTGGAGAGCGAGAGCGAGGTTGAGACGTGCGTTGAGGCGTTGCTGCGGGGAACAAAAAGAATTACGGTCGTAAACGGCTTGGGCTTCCTTGAGCATCGGTGTCGGATCTTCCGCTTCCTCTCCTCCTTCCCGTTTGAGCAGCCGGGTCCAAGCCCAATTGGTCAAAAAATCTCCCTGGTCACAACTATCGGGCGGGAAAAGAGAGGTTTTCTGTAGCTGTTCGAACAGCTCGGCGGCATGCTCCGAACGGCCGAGATTCTGGAAGAGGGTGGCCAAAGCCTGCTCGGCTTTCCCGCGATATTCGGGGTTTCGCACCTTCTCCGCCAGCTCCACGGCCTCTGGAAGCTGCGCCAAGGCCGAGCCGTAATCACTGACCCGGAAAGCCAGGATCCCCTTGTAGTAGCTCACCAGGGATTTCGATTCACCCGGAGCCATGGAAAGGGCCGGCAAGCTCTTCAGAATCCGTCGGGCATCGCTGAAACGGCCCTGCTCAAGGTACAACCCCGACAGCCAAGCTATTTTGTCGACCTCGCCGCTCAACCGTTTTTCGGCGCGGTCCATCGCGATTCCAAGCTTGAAGTAGATCTCGGCCATTCTGACATCCGCGTCCTCGCGTGCCATATTTGCCAGGTTCCGCAGGATGTCGCCTTGTTCTCTCCGAGGTGCTGTTTTCCGGAGCTCGATCAGCAACTGCCGGGCCTCCGTTCTCCTCCCTTCGTTTTCAAGCTCTTCGATTTTCTTGTCCCAGACAGGGACCTCCGGTTCTTTGAGCGCCAGAGTCCAGCTCGCGCCCCGGGTGCCGTCTGCCAGGGAGACCACGAGAGAGGTCACCTGAAGGGGAATGTTGAGCCGGTAGCGCCGGCCGTCCATCACCTCCTCGGCGTTGGGCTTCAGGAGCTGACCGCCGGCCCGGATCTCCACGGCTCCGGCCTCGGCTTTCACCCAGACGTCGATCTTGCGGTCCGGCCAGAGAGCGCAGACAGGACCCGGTAGATAGACCGCGTAGCACCGGCCATATTCGACTTCCAACACGGGAGTTTCTGTTTTGGTCCCACAGGAGAGACAGAAACCCGCCAGAGCCAGCAGCAAGGCAGGCCCAGGACCGGCTCGATGCCAGCAGCGGCTCATGGAGAGGCTGGGCGTTCCTCCACTCTCAGCTCCCTGGAAACTGCCTGCCAGTCTTGGTGGCGGGTCCGCCCGGCTCGCAGCTCAGCTCGGAGATCCTCTTCGGCAGGGATCTTCCCAAGGCGGCCGACGACGACCCAGAGTCTCCACGTTCCAGGCGGCAGCGGGATCTCCTGTCCCAACGTGCCCTGCAGACGCACCGAGCCGTTCTCGCTGCCTGGCAGCCGTCCCAAGGGCACCAACTCCTCCTCACCACGATCGGCAAAGGCATACGCTTCCACCCGATCGGTGACCGCTTGCTCCGGCCGCACGTTGAAAGTCAGCAGAGAGCCGGAACTGAAAACCGGCACGCTCGTGGCCGTTTCCGTCCCGCCGCGGAACTGCTGGTCCCCCCGGCTCAGCTCAGCGGTGTAGACCGGCAGATGCGGATACGAAGCCGGGCCGCGCACCATGAAAAACAAGGCCGCGGCTGCTATAGCCGCCGCCGCGCTCCAGCCGGCCCAGCGGAAGGGCTGCGGGGTGGATCGCCAAAAGGGCAACGGCTTGGGAGCCGGCCTCTGTTCCTGGATCGCCTGGACGACGCGAGCCTGGAAATCCGGTCCGAGCGGCCGGAAGGCCTCGTAGGCGGCGCGGGCGTCCTCGGAGGTCTCGGCCAGGGTCCGCAGCCCCGCCTCCTCTTCCGGCGAGAGCTCTCCGGCGCTCAGACGGTCCCAGCGCTCATCGAAGCGGCCCCGCTCCTCGGCTTCCCGGTCCCGGATCACCTGTGCCAGCTCTTTCAGCAAAAAGTCGTCACTCATGCCTCACCTCGTAAGGATCTTCGCGGCTCCACGCGCCGTTCTGACATCTCTACGGCCCTTTTGACATTTCATCAAGCAGGCGGCGGGCCAGGCGGCGCAGACGGCTTTTCCACTGGTCGATGGCGTCCCGGCTCATCCCCGTCTCGCGGACCACCTCCTCCACCGACAGCTCGCGCAGGAAAAGGAGGTCGAAGAGGTGCCAGCCCAGGGGGCTCAGCTCCTCGATGAGACGGTCGAGGAGAAGCTCGAGCTGCTCGCGCGACGCGGTGATCTCCTCGGGGCTGCTCTCCGGGGCTGCCACGTCGAAGTCCTCGAGAAGCGTGGGATCTTCCTTCCACGGGCTCCGCTTGCCGTTGCGCAGGATGGCGACCGTCTGCCGATCCGCCACAAGCCCGATGAAGTTGAGGAAGCTCAGGCCCCGTTTCGGCTGCCAGCTCCGGAGCACCTTGCCGTCGTCTTCGAAGAGATGGAGGAAGATCTCCTGGGTGAAGTCCTCGACCTCCTGCCGGACGTCACGGCCGGCGGCGCTCCCCTTTCGCCACCGGAAAAGGCCGCGGGCCACCCGGTTGTGAATGACGGGAGTCAACATCTGAACGAGCCGAGTTTGCGCGATCTCACTCCCGTCCAGCGCCGCCCCTATCAGCTCCTGTATCTCCCAATCTTCCATCATCCGTTACTTTCGAGGATGATGAGGATTATAGAGCTTACTCCCGCAGGTTGACGAACTCCCAGCCAAACCGGCCTTTGATGCAGAGATGGCCACGGGTCACGTCGTGGTCGATGGGCGAGGTGACCTTGACGATCCTCTCGTCCTGCACGTGGACGGTGAGCGTGCAGCCCACGCCGCAGTAGGCGCAGATGGTGTCCGTGGCGGTCTGGCGGGACTCGTCCCAGGTGCCCGCCTGCCTCATGTCGTGCTCGCTCTTGAACATCAGGGCGCCCGTGGGACAGACGCCGATGCAGTTGCCGCAGTAGACGCAGGCCGAGTCCGGCAGCGGCACGTCGTACTCGGTGGAAATGCGGGCGTCGAAGCCGCGCCCGGCCACGGCGATGGCGAAGGTGTTCTGGGCGTCCACGCCGCAGGCCTCGACGCACTTGTAGCAGACGATGCACTTGGAGTAGTCGCGGACGTAGAGGTTATTGTCCACCTTTACGGGCTGATGGACAGTATCCGCATTCTCGGCATAGGGCGGATGATGATGGCCGGGCCGGGCGGCGTCCCGCTCCCCCGCCGCCGCGGGAGGCGCGGGCGGGCCGAAGCGCTCAGGGCGGGCCTCGTACCTCGCCATGTAGTCCTGGAGCTGCGGCGCGGTGGATACGTCCACGGAGGAGGCCAGCAGCTCCAGCACCAGCCGGCGGCTCAGGCGCACGCGCTCCGAATCCGTCTTCACCACCATGCCCGGCTCGGCCTTGCGCGAGCAGGCGGGCACGAGCGTGCGGGCGCCTTCCACCTCCACCACGCAGACGCGGCAGACGTTGACCGGCGTCAGGTTCTCCAGGTAGCAGAGGGTGGGCGTGTCGATCCCCACCTGGCGCGCCGCTTCGAGCAGCGTGGCCCCCTCCGGCACCATCACGCTCCGGCCGTCGAGCGTCAGCTCCACCAGGTTCCGGGGACGGGGCGGCGGAGTGACCGGCACGGGTCCGCGGGGAATGGGAACCTGGAGGTCGGGAGCGTTCTGCTGACTCATCGAGACTCCTGAAAAATGGGAAACCGGGAGAGTGCGGATTCGATCGCGCTCGACGCCGTCTGGCCCAGGCCGCAGATGGACGCGTCACGCATCACCTGGCCCAGCTCCTTGAGCAGGTCGAGCTCCTGGCCCGGAGATTCGAAAGGTTGATCGGCGGCCAGCCGGGCCAGCAGCTCCTCTTGGCGCACGGTGCCCCCGCGGCAGGGCACGCACTGGCCGCAGGATTCATCACGGAAAAATTGAGCGATCCGCCGCAATACCTGCCGCAGGTCCACCGTGTCGTCGAATGGCATGACTACGGCCGAGCCCAGCGAAGCCCCGGCGGCGCGCGTGCCCTCAAAAGTGAGCGGTACGTCGAGCTGCTCGGGCGTCACGAAAGCCCCAGCCGCGCCGCCCAGGAGGATCGCCTGGATACGTCCGCTCCCCCCTGCTCCCCCGGCCAGATCCAGCAACTCGCTCAGCGTGATGCCGAAGGGCGCCTCGTAGACGCCGGGCCGGTTCACGTGGCCGGAGACGCAGAAGAGCTTGGGACCCGTCGAGCGCTCGGTGCCGATGGAGGCGAAGGTCCGGCCCCCTTCGATCAGGATGGGCAGCACGTTCACCAGCGTCTCCACGTTGTTGATCACCGTGGGCTGGCCGAACAGACCCACCTGGGTAGGAAACGGCGGCTTGTTACGCGGCTCGCCGCGACGGCCCTCGATGGAATTGATCAGAGCCGTCTCTTCGCCGCAGATGTAGGCCCCGGCGCCACGCCGCAGCTCGATGTGGAAACGGACGCTGTCTCCAAGAATGTTTTCGCCCAGGAAACCGCGCTCGTAACAACGACGGATCGCCTTCTCCAGCCGCTCGGTCGCCAACGGATATTCGCCGCGAATGTAAAGATATCCGCGCTCGCACCCGGTGGCGAAACCCGCGATGGTCATGGCTTCGATCAGCGAATACGGATCGTTCTCCATGATCACGCGATCTTTGAACGTGCCGGGCTCGGACTCATCGGCGTTGCAGACAAGGAAGCGCGGCAGGGGCGCGGAGCGCGCGCCCAACCACTTCTGACCGGTGGGGAACGCGGCGCCGCCACGGCCCGCGAGCTTGGAATCGATCACTTCGCGCACCACGCGCTCGGGACCCATCTCGAAGGCCCTCCGCAGGGCCAGGAAACCTCCGGCCGCTCGATAGTCGTCGAGGCTTTCGGGATTGATCCGCCCCACACGGGCGAGCAGCTTGAGGCCAGACTGGCCGAGCTGAGGCACCGAGCGGGTAAGGTCCACCGGCGGCACGGACTGGCCGGCCGTCACGAAGAGCACCTCCGCGCCCGTGGCCGGGGCCAAGGCCTGCTCCCGCGGCGGATTGCCGGCGATGGTCACCAGCGCGGCCGGCGCCCGCTCGCAGAGGCCGAGGCAGGGGCTGCGGTGCCAAGCGACACGGTCACCGGCCCCAAACATCTGCGCCATCTCGCCACAGAGGATGTCGCCGCCCTTGAACCGGCAGCCGATGTCGTCGCAGACGTGCACGGTCACCGGCGGATGGGGCCGGGTCTGGAACAGCGCGTAGAAGTCCGCCACGCCGAACGCTTCCGCGGGCGGCACCTCCAGGCGGCGGCATGAATAGTTGAGTGCCCCCGGGCTGATCCAGCCCACGCGTCCCTGGAGGGCGTGGAGCACGGGCAGAAGGTGGTGTCGCAGGTTGCCGTTCGGCACGTTGTCCTTGGGAACGATACCGGCGAGGCAGTCGTCTACCGCCGCCCGCTCCTCCGCCGTGGGCTCGTCCGCCGTGAAATGCAGGTCCATTCAGGTCTCCATTCTGACTCTACCCTGAAATCCGCTCCTTGTCCCGCCAGAGATGCCGCGTGCTCGGCGAGGAAACCCGTGCATACCACGAGCGATACCGCGTATACCACGGTAAATACCGCGTATGCCACAGAATATACCGCCTGTTCCAAGATAGATGCCGCGTATGCCATGTAAGATGACGCGTAGACCGTGGTCGATACCGCGGATTTGACGGGAAATGATACGTACACCGGGGGCTATACCGCATATACCAGGATCAAGACCGCGTGTACCACGGTCAATGCCGCGAGCCCACTGCCACTCGCGGCATTGTTTCGGCGGCACCTGCCCGTCCCTTCCTAGGCCGGCACTGGAGCCGCCACCGCGGCCTCTAGAATCTCCACGGGCAGCCCCACCGGCTCGATCCGCACGGCCGCGGCCTTGAACTCCGAGGTGCCGGACTGCGGGTCCACGGCGTCCACCGTCAGCTCGTTGGTCGCCACCTGGTCGGGGAAGTGGAAGGTCATGAACGCGAGGCCGGGCCGCAGCCCTTCGTCGAACCGCACGGGCGCCAGCACCGAGCCGCGCCGGGAGACCACGCGCACGACATCTCCCGGGCTCACCCCCAGGCGGCGTCCGTCTTCAGGAGAAACGTCCACCGTCTCCCCAAACCGCAGAGGCGAGGAATAGAGCCCCGTCTGCACGCCCGTGTTGTACGAATCCAGCCGCCGGCCCGTGGTGAGGCGGATGGGGAACTCCTCGGACAGCTCCTCTACCGGCGGTGCGTGGTCCACGCAGGCGAACGGCGCCAGCGGTCCGATCACCGGCCGTGCCCACAGCCGCCCGTGCAGGTAGCTCTCCCCGGGATGGGTCTCGTCATAGCACGGCCACTGGAGCCCCTGCTCCGCCTCCAGCCGCGCGTAGGACATACCACCGTGCATGGGGGAGAGCGAGCGCACCTCGTTCCACAGTTCCTCGGCCGTGGGGTTGCCCAGGTCCTTGCCCATGCGGCGGGCGAGCTCGCAGAGGATCTCGATGTCGTCGCGCACGCCCGCCGGAGGGGGCAGAGCCCGGCGCACGCGCTGGACGCGGCGCTCGCTGTTGGTCACCGTCCCCTCGGACTCGCACCAGCCGGCGGCCGCGGGGAACACCACGTCGGCCAGCTCGGCCGTGGCCGTCATCACCATGTCCTGCACCACCAGGGTCTCCAGCCCCGAGAGCAGATGGATGGCCCGGTGCTGGTCCGCCTCGGAGTTGGCCGGGTTCTCGCCGATGACGTAGAGCGCCGTCAGGTCGCCCCGCTCCATGGCCTCGAACATGTGGCTCAGGTGCCAGCCCTTCTTCGGCGGGACCGGCACACCCCAGGTGCGCTCGAACTTCTCCCGCAGCTCCGCGTTCTCCACGTGCTGGAATCCCGGCAGGCGATCCGGCAGGGCGCCCATGTCGCCGCCGCCCTGGACGTTGTTCTGTCCGCGCAGGGGATTGACCCCCGAGCCGTAGCGCCCCACGTGGCCCGTCAGCAGGGATAGATTGATGAGGGAGCGCACGTTGTCCACCGCGTTGTGGTGCTCGGTGATGCCGAGCGTCCAGCAGAGCTGTGCCCGGTCGGCCCGAGCAAAGGCATGGGCCAGCTCGCGGATCGACTCCGCGGGCACGCCCGTGACCTCTTCGGCGTAATTGAGCGTGTAGGGCTCCACGTGCCGGACGAATTCCTCGAAGCCGCTGGTCGCGTTCTCGATGAAGCTCCGGTTCTCCAGGCCCGCGTCCAGGATCTCCCGCGCCACGGCGTTGGCCAGGGCCACGTCCGTACCCACGTGGAGCGGCAGGTGCCCCGCGGCGCTCCCCGCCCATCGGGCGGACGAGGTCTTTCGCGGATCCACGGCGTAGAGACGCGCGCCGTTGTGGATCGCCTTGAGCACGTGATGGAAGAAGATCGGATGCGTCTCCCGGGCATTGCTGCCCCACAGGATGACGAGGTCCGTCTCCTCCACCTCGCGGTAGGAGCTCGTGCCGCCCCCCATTCCGAAGACCGTCGCCAGACCGACGACGCTAGGGGCGTGTCACGTCCGGTTGCAACTGTCGATGTTGTTGCTCCCCACCACCACGCGGGCGAACTTCTGGGCCAGATAGTTCATCTCGTTGGTGGTCTTGGAGCAACTGAAGAGGCCGAACGTCTGCGGCCCCTTCTTCTCGACAGCCGACCGGAATCCGGCCGCCGCGCGATCCAGGGCCTCGTCCCACGTGGCGGGCCGCAAAGAGCCGCCGTCACGGACGAGAGGGGTGCTGAGCCGGGTGGTGTTGGGTCTGCGCATAGATCCTCCGAGGTCCATCCGGAGTATATCGCGCCGGGAGAGGGCCGGGGTGAGACTCCGGTTCTATAGGCGCCAACTTGGCTGTGCAATAATGACACCAAGGACGGCAAAGACCTCAAGGACCGGCACACGGAATTCACTGATCCGTCCTTTGCGTCCTTGGTGTCCTTGATTCCGTGTGAAGGCCTGATCCTCTTGTAGAGACCGTCGCCCCCGCGGGGCGACGGTCTTGCCCCGCCGGTCTCAGCAGCAATACCACCGGCAAATACCGGTGGTGGGCGAAGGCGAGCAGACACAGCACCCTCCGCACTTGGCGCAGGGATCGTAGGCGGCCGCTTGATTCGAGGAGCCGGTGAGGGCGAGACAGGCACCGACCAGGATCAGACACAGCAGAAGCTTTCTCATGTTGTCCTCCTTGACCGCGACGTCCATGGCCACCCAAGGCGGTGGCACCGGAGTCCGTTCATCTCCTAGGGTGAGCAGCGCAAAGCCAACGTGACACACGCAGCATAACGGCCCCTCAGTATCTGTTTACCGTACCTTATCCGTCAGTGAGGTTCCAGAAGGTCAGAGTATGA
>CAXTNS010000115.1:0-13568 GCA_964245465.1 uncultured Thermoanaerobaculia bacterium | reverse complement strand
GTGTGGGATCGCGGATCGGGTTCCTTTTGCGGGCGCGGTGGGTGGGGCGGTGAATGTGCTACAGTACCCTTCTATGGCGACCGACCCGAAGCAGCGGCTCACAATTCAGGAATATTTGGCTCTTGAGCGACAGGCGGAGATGAAGAGCGACTATCTGGACGGCGAGATGTTCGCCATGGCCGGGGCCAGCCGCGAGCACAACCTGGTTTGCGGTGACATCTTCGGCTCTCTTCTCGTACAGCTCAGGGGGAGTGGTTGTGAGGTCTATACCAGCGAAATGCGGGTGAGGACCCCTGACGATCTGCTCACTTATCCGGACGTGGTCGTCGCCTGTGGCGAGTTGCTCTTCGATGACTCTGAGGTCGACACTCTGCTCAACCCGATCCTGATCGCTGAGGTTCTCTCACCTTCGACCGAAGCCTACGACCGCCTTACAAAGCTGGAGCATTACCGGAGGACTCCTTCCGTCGCCGAGATCCTTCTGGTGGCTCAGGATCGTCCCCGCGTAGAGCACTGGGTACGAGGGGGAGACGGCCGCTGGGTCGTTGAGGACATTCAGGATCTCGAGACCACGGTCGAGCTGGTGTCGATCCGTTGCACACTCCCTCTGAAGGGGGTCTATGAGCGCGCGCTCGGCTCGCTGATCCCCTCCACATAGATCTTCGACGCCGCCCTGAACCCCAGCGTCAGCGTCTCCCCTGAATCCAGCCGCAACTCGACGGCGTCTGCGGCTTCGTCGCGGCTTTGGACCGTCAAGCCGCTGCCCGGCTTCAGGCCCCTCCTTTCGAGGAGCTGGAGGAAGTCGCGGCTCTGGTCTCCCACCCGGACCACCTTCAGGGGCCTTCCTAGATCGCAGTCCAGGAGGCTCGGCAGGACGATCTCTTCGACGACGCCGTGGATGTCCGGGATGGGATCGCCGTGGGGGTCGGTCGAGGGGTAGCCCAGCATCTCGTCCATCCTCTCGATCAAGCGGTCGGAGACGGCGTGCTCCAGCTCTTCGGCCTCGGCGTGGACCTCGCTCCAGTCCATCCCCATCACCTTGACCAGGAACAGCTCGATCAGCCGGTGGCGGCGGAGGACGTGCACGGCGAGTTGGCGGCCCGAGTCGGTCAACCGCACTCCGCTGTAAGGCTCGTAGCTGAGGAGACCACTGTCCGCTAGCGTCTTCACCATGGCGGTCACCGTCCCCGGCGCCACGGAGAGGGCGGCGGAGATGCGGCGCATGGAGACGAGCGCCTCCGGGTCGCGCTGCTGCTCCAGGAGGATGCATTTCAGGTAGTCCTCGACGGTGCTCGTGGGCATGGCAAAAAGACTACCTCAGGTTGCCCTCCCGTCATACGCTTGACATTTCACCTCTACTCCAAGATAATTTTGATATGTCAAAAATCCAGATTCTTCCAATCCTGATTCTCCCTTTGGCCCTCCTTACTGGAGGCTGTGACGGGGAGAGTACCCAGGCCCCTGGTAAAGGACCTATTCAAGTTGTAGCGACGACGAGCATCATTGCGGATACCGCGAAGCGCGTGGCGGGACCGCACGCCGAGATCACGGCGTTGATGGGTCCCGGCGTCGATCCCCATCTCTACAAGGCAAGCGAGGGCGACGTCCGCCGGCTGTCGGAGGCGGATCTGATTCTCTACAACGGCCTCCACCTGGAAGGAAAGATGGGGGACATCCTGACCCGCCTGGCGCGCACCCGGCCCGTGGTCGCGGTCACCGAGGAGATCCCCCAGAACCTGCTGCGCGAGCCCCCGGAATTCGCGGGGCAGTACGACCCGCACGTCTGGTTCGACGTCTCCATGTGGCGGCACACCCTCGACCCCATCGTCCGCGAGCTGTCGGCCCTCGGTCCGGCGCACGCCGAGGAGTTCAAGGCCAACGCCGCGGCCTATGGCAAGGAGCTGGACGCCCTGAATGTCTGGGTGAAGCAGCGGATCGAAACCCTGCCTCCGTCGCAACGGGTCCTGGTGACGGCCCATGACGCCTTCGGCTATTTCGGACGGCGCTACGGCATGGAGGTGGTGGCCATCCAGGGGATCAGCACCCTCTCGGAAGCCGGCCTCCACGACGTGGACCGGGTGGCCCAGATCGTGGTGGACCGCAAAGTAAAGGCGGTCTTCATCGAATCGAGCGTGCCGCGGCGGTCGATCGAGGCCGTCAAGGCCGCGGTGAGCTCGCGCGGCTACGAAGCGCAGATCGGCGGCCAGCTCTTCTCGGACTCGCTGGGCGGTGCCAACACCCCCGCCGGGACGTACCCGGGGATGGTGCGGGCCAACGTGGACACCATCGTCAATGCTCTGAAAGGAGAGAACCCGTGAGCCTGCCGGAGATCGTCGCCGCCCGCTTTCCGCGGGAGTCTCGCGAGGAGGCTCCCGTGGACAGGCTCTCCGGGGCGGTGCCGGCCATCGAGGTGCACGACCTCACGGTGGCCTACCGCACCCAGCCGGTGCTGTGGGACGTGGACCTCCAGCTCCCCGAGGGCCGGCTGATCGCCATCGTGGGACCCAACGGCGCGGGCAAGAGCACGCTTTTGAAGGCCATGCTCGGACTCGTCCCCACGGTCACGGGGTGGGTGCAGATCTTCGGCGAGCCCTACGCCCGCCGCCGCTCCTGGGTGGGCTACGTGCCGCAGCGGGAGAGCGTGGACTGGGACTTCCCCACCAGCGCCCTCGACGTGGTGGCCATGGGGCTCTACGGCCGCATCGGCTGGTTCCGCCGCCCCTCGCGGCATCATCGGGAAACGGCTCTCGCCTGCCTGGAGAAGGTGGGAATGAAGGATCTTGCCCACCGCCAGATCAGCCAGCTCTCGGGCGGCCAGCAGCAGCGCGTGTTCCTGGCCCGCTCCCTGGCCCAGGACGCCCGGCTCTATCTCATGGACGAGCCGTTCGCCGGCGTCGACGCCACCACCGAGCGGGCCATTCTTTCCCTGTTGAAGGAGCTGCGCAACACCGGCCGTACCGTGGTGGCCGTGCATCACGACCTCCAGACGGTCGCCGAGTACTTCGACAACGTCGTGCTGCTCAACATGCGGCTGGTGGCGGCGGGCCCCGTGGCCACCACCTTCACGGCCGACAACCTCCAGCGCACCTACGGCGGAAGGCTGACCGTGCTGACCCAGGCGACCGAGGCGCTGCTCCAGAAGCGGGCGCTGCCAGGCGGTACGGACGCCGAGGGGGAAGAATGGAGCTGAGCTTCACGGCCCGCAACGTCCTGATCGGGGCCACCATGCTGGGAGCCCTCGGGGGGATGCTCGGCAGCTTCGCGCTACTGCGGCGACAGAGCCTCCTGGGCGACGCCCTAGCCCACGCCGCCCTGCCGGGGGTCTGCCTCGGCTACCTCCTCACGGGCAGCAAGACGCCCCTACCGCTCTTCCTGGGCGCCCTCACCGCCGGTCTCCTGGGAGCCTTCCTCATCGTCGCCGTGGTCCGCTGGAGCCGGATCAAGGAGGACTCGGCCATCGGCATCATCCTCTCCGTCTTCTTCGGAGCGGGTATCGTGCTGCTCACCTACATCCAGAAGCTGCCGGACGGCAACCAAAGCGGCCTCGACAAGTACCTCTTTGGCCAGGCCGCCACGCTGGTGGAAGAGGATCTCAAGGTGATGGCCGTCCTGGGCGGCATCGTGGTGGTGGCCCTCCTCCTGTTCCACAAGGAACTGAAGCTCCTCTCCTTCGACCGCGCCTTCGGAGCCAGCCTGGGCTTGCCCATGCGGGGACTGGAATTCCTCCTTACCCTGCTCCTGGTGGTGGTGGTCGTCGTCGGCCTGCAGACGGTGGGCGTGGTGCTCATCGTGGCCGCCCTGATCACGCCCGCCGCGGCCGCGCGCCAGTGGACGGACCGCCTGGGCTCCATGATCCTGCTGGCCGCTGGAATCGGTGCCGCGGCCGGGGTGGCGGGCTCGCTCGCCAGCGCCCTGGTCCCCCGTCTGCCCACCGGCCCGGTGATCGTGGTGGTGTCGAGCGGCGTGCTCATCGTCTCGCTCCTTTTCGCCCCTCAGCGGGGCCTGCTGTGGGCCATGCTGCGGGAGCGGCAGGTAGCCGGCCGGATCCGGCGCGAGAACCTGCTCAAGGACCTCTGGCTCCTGGGCGAGCGCCAGGGGGACTGGCGGGAGTTTCTCTCCTGGCCGCTGCTCATGGGCGTCCGCGGGCAGACGGCCCGGGAGCTGTCGAAGAGTGCTCGCCCGCTGGAGAAGGCGGGGCTCGTCGAGCACTCGGGCGACGCCTTGCGCCTCACCTCCGACGGCCAGCGGGAAGCCGAGAACGTGGTGCGCAAGCACCGTCTCTGGGAGGTCTACCTCACCCGCCGTCTGGAGCTGGCGAGCGACCACGTCCACCGCGACGCCGAGGCCATGGAGCACGCCCTCTCCGACGACGCCATGCTCCGTCTGGAAGAGGTGCTCGGCCATCCCACGCTCGATCCCCATGGCCGTCCGATTCCCCCCAGGAGGTTTGCATGAGCCCCGCGCTCACCATCATCCTGGCCGGCGCCTTCGTGGGGGCGAGTTGCGCTCTGGTCGGCTCGTTCCTCGTGCTGCGCAAGATGGCCCTCCTGGGCGATGCCATCAGCCACGCCGTGCTCCCCGGCATCGTCATCGCCTTCCTCGTCACCCACAGCCGGGCGAGCGTGCCCATGCTGCTGGGAGCCGGCGCGCTGGGGCTCCTCACCGTGCTGCTGGTGGAGCTGTTCAACCGCAGCCGGCGCCTGCGCGAGGACGCCTCGATCGGCGTGGTCTTCCCGGCCCTCTTCTCCCTCGGTGTCATCCTGATCAGCCGCTACGCGTCGCAGGTGGACCTGGACCTCGACTGCGTCCTTTACGGGGAAATTGCCTACGCTCCGCTCGACACACTGATGTTCGCGGGCCAGTCGATCGGCCCCAAGGCGCTGTGGGTGAACGGCTCCATCCTGCTGGTGGACCTGCTGTTCGTCCTCATCCTCTACAAGGAGCTGAAGATCTCGACGTTCGACGCCGGCCTGGCGGCGACCCTCGGCTTCTCGCCGCTCCTCCTCCATTACCTGTTGATGAGCGCCGTCTCGCTCACCGTGGTGGGGGCCTTTGAGTCCGTGGGGGCCATCCTGGTGGTCGCCATGCTGGTGGTGCCGCCCGCCACGGCGTACCTGTTGACGGAGCGCCTGGGTCCCATGCTGGCACTGGCGGCCACGCTGGGGGCCGTCTCGGCGGCGGCGGGCTACGGCCTCGCCCGCTGGTGGGACTGCTCCATCGCGGGCGCCATGGCGCTGGTCACGGGCATCCTGTTCCTCCTGGGACTCCTCTTCTCGCAGACCCATGGCCTGTTGGCGCGGCTGCTGATCCATCGCCGCCTGGGCGGCCGGCTGGCGGGCGAGCTGCTCCTCCTCCACCTGCGCAAAGGCGGCGAAGGGCTGCCGGTCGCGGTGCTGGAGCGCCGCTTCGGCTGGGAGTCCCGGCGCCTCCAGAGGGTGCTCTCGAAACTTCTGCGGGAAGGCTGGGTCGAGCGCGCGGGCGAGGGATTGCGCCTGACGGCGAGTGGCGCCCAGGTACTGGAGTCCTCCGGGCGCATCAAGCTCGCTCATCAGTTATAGGATGTGGGTTGGAAAAGGAGATCGACCTTATGTGCTCAAGGACTGCCAAACTTGTTCTTGGAATGGGGCTGGGGCTCGCGCTGGCCGTACCCGCCCTAACCCTTGCCCAGGACTTTTCCGGCCTGCCGGACCCGCTGGACACCGACCGGCCTGATTTCACGGAAGGCACCTCCACGGTGCCCCAGAGCCATTACCAGCTCGAAGGGGGCTACACCTTCACCCGTTTTGGCGAGGAGGATTCCTCGTCCCTCGGCGAGCTCCTCCTCCGCATCGGCGCCGGCGAGCGGGTGGAGGCGCGCCTCGGCATCGGATCCTACAGCCGGGTGGACACCGGCGTTTCCGGAGCCTCGACGCTGTCGGGCTACGAGGACCCGACGGTCGGCGTGAAGATCCGGCTCACCCCGGAAGACATCAATCTCCTTCCCCCGGGCCATCCGCAGATCGCGATCCTCCTCGCCACCTCGGTCCCTATTGGGAGCGACGAGCTGACCGCCGACGAGTGGCAGCCGGAAGGCAAGCTGGCCCTGGGCTGGGACTTCACCGACCGGTTCTCCCTCGGGTCGACCCTGATCTACGGCTATCCGAGCGATCCCGCGGACAGCGACGAGCGTTTCAGCCAGTTCGCGGCCAGCCTCTCGGCGGCCTACTCCCTGACCGACCGCCTGGGGGCTTACCTGGAGGGTTACGGGTTCAACAAGGAGAGCCGGGACGGCTCCTCGACTACCTATCTGAACACCGGCCTGACCTTCGGCATCTCGAACGACGTGCAGATCGACGTACGGGTAGGGGCGGGGCTGGACGATCCCAGCCCCAACTGGTTCGCGGGTATCGGCGGGGCCGTGCGATTCTAGTAGGGGCGGCCCCATGGGGTCGCCCTGGCCTCAATAGCTCTCGCCCGGCTTCAGGGCCACCACCTCGCAAGCGGTCCCGTGGTCCCCGAGGGCCTTCACCAGTTGCTCCGGCGTGCCGGTGAGGACCGGGAAGGTCCCCCAGTGGATGGGGATCACCTTGCGCACTCCAAGGAAACGGCAGGCGCGGGCCGCTTGGGCGGGATCCATGGTGTAGAAGTCGCCGATGGGCAGGAACGCCAGCTCCGGCCGATACATCTCGCCCAAGAGCTGCATGTCCGAGAACAGGGCCGTGTCGCCCGCGTGGTAGAACGTGAAACCGCCGGGCAGCCGCACCACGTACCCCGCCGCCACTCCGCCGTAGAGGATCTGGTCGCCATCCTGCAGGCCGCAGGAGTGGTCGGCGCGGACCATGGTGACCTGGAGCCCGAGCACGTCCTGGCAGCCTCCCAGGTTCATGCCGGAGCAGCTCTCCACCCCTTTCCCGCTCAGCCAGTTGCAGAGCTCGAAGCAGGCGACGACCTTCTTGGGCTTGTACCGCTTGCAGATCTCGACGGCGTCGCCCATGTGGTCGGAGTGGGCATGGGTGATGAGGACCGCGTCCAGGCGGTCGAATTTCTGGTGCTCCTTGGGGCAGGCGGGGTTGCCCTGGATCCAGGGGTCGATCAGCACGACCTCTCCGCCCGGGAGATCGCAGCGCACGGTGGCATGCCCCAGGACGGTGAACTTCGGACGCGGGTGCTGGCTCATTCTTCGCCCCTCCTTGAAGTCATCGGCGAGGGATTCTATCGAATAGGATGTCGCCGTGAGCGAGAGAATCCTCCAACTCCTTGTCGTTCCCTTTGACGTGGAGCGCCGGGACACCGTCATGGCCCGCGGCCCGGCGGGACTGCTGGCGCACGGCTTCCAGGACCGGCTCCGGAAGAACGGGTGGGACATCGAAATCGAGGAGGCCCCGATCCTGAAGGGCATCCCCGAGGGTCTCCCGAAGCTCGCCACGGTCATTGCGGTCGGTCGGTGGATCGCGGGTGCCGTGGAGACCGCCCACGGGCGCGAGCGTTTTCCCCTGGTCCTCTCCGGCGGCTGTCTGTCGAGTGTGGGCGTGTTGACGGGTCTGCAGAGATCAGGCGTCGATCCCGCGGTCGTCTGGATCGACGCCCACGGCGATTTCAACACCGAGGAGACTTCGCCCAGCGGTTATTGGGACGGGATGGCTCTCGCCTCGGTCTGCGGGCTGAGCCTGCGGGAGGTGCGGGAGGAGATCGGGCTTCGGCCTCTCGGCGTGGACCGCGTGGTCCACCTGTCGGGGAGGTCCTTCGACCCGCTGGAGATCGAGAACGTCCGGCGGCTCGGGCTTGCCGCCATCCCGCCGGACCGGATCTCCGCGACGGAATCCTTGGAGCGGCTCCGGCAACTCGCAGGCCGGCTCTATCTGCACGTGGACGTGGATGGGTTGGATCCCGGGGACGCTCCGGCCGCCGGCTTCCCGGAGCCTGGAGGCCCGAATCTCCAGGACATCCTGAGCTGCCTCTCCGTCCTTCCTGCCCCAGCCGCCATGACGTTCTCCGCCCTGGGCTTCGACCGGGCCAGCGAAGAGGAGGCGGCGCGGACGATCGAGACCTGCGCGAGACTGGTCGGAGTCCCCTGAAAGGAAAAGCGGCCGGGCTGAGCCGGCCGCCTTCAAGAACAGATCCGGCCAGAACAGGCTCAGACCTGGAACTGCTTGAAGAAGTTGTCGCGGAGCTTCGCGTTGAACTCGTGCTCGGTCAGACGGTAGTAGATCGTCTGGGCGTCGCGGCGCGGAGCCACCAGGCCGTAGGCCTTGAGCTTCGCCAAGTGCTGGGACACGGCCGAGACCGACACCCCGAGCATCTCCGCGAGGTCGCACACGCAGAGCTCTTTCATGTTCTCGAGAAGGTACAGGAGCTTGAGCCGGGTCGAGTTCCCAGCCAGGTTCATCAGCTCCGCGGCCTCCTCGATGTCCGGCGTGCCCTCCAGGTTCTGCCGGATCTGGGCCATTTCTTTAGATGACATGATCGGCGCCTCACCTTTCATTTTCTTACCTCCACGTTTCATACAATGCAATCTCTATACCTTCTTACACTCCCACCGGTGCACCCGGCGGGCCATGCAAGCTCAAGATCTCACCTGAAATTCTCACAGCTAAGTTGAACAATCTTGATTATACTCAGGTGTCGGTTGAAAATCCAGCCTCCAGGAAAAAAATCTTCCGCGGCCCTGTCCCGGTTTGACCTCCAGCCGCACCTTACACACTCTCAACAAGCAGTCCTGTAACTTCATTCCTCTCTTGAAAAAAAATCGTCCAATAGGGCTATGAGTCGTAGATGGCTCCATAAGGCCCAACCCTTGCAAGGTTGGCTATAATGGCCAGGAAAGGAGGCGTGAATGCCTACAAGTGTCGCCATTGAGTACTGCACGAGTTGAAACTACTACCCCCGCGCCGCCGGTCTGGCGGCTGAAATCGAGAAGAAGTTCGGCATCAGGCCTCAGTTGATCCGCAGCCACGGCGGTGTCTTCGAAGTCACCGTGGGAAACGACCTCGTCTTCTCCAAGAAAAAGCTGGGCCGCTTTCCTCAGCCCGGAGAGGTCGAGAAGGAACTCGAGCAGCGCGTCACCGCCTGACTCTCCGCGTCCCTCCCCGAGCGTGATCCTCCCCCTTGGCGCCGGCCTTCTCAGGCTGGCGTTGAGGACGGAGAAGCGCCGGAGGGAGCTTCCCTCTTCACCTCCCCATCTCCCCCGGTGACGACGATTCTGCTCCCTCGTACATAACGAACAACATAACGTTCTCGAATGCTCGTAGGTGCTCTCGGGTCTGCTCTCACCTCACCTGGAGCGGCGCCACCTGTGCCAGGAATTGTCCGGCCACCCTTCCCCAGTCGTACTGCCGGGCGTGCTCCTGCCCGCAGGCTCCATACGACGCCCGGCGGGCCGGCTCGTGAAGCAACGCCGTCAGCGCCGACGCCAGCGCGGCCACGTCTCCCGGCGGCACCAGGAGCCCTGCCTGCCCGTCCGGCACCACCTCCGGAACCGCCGCGGCCCGCGTCGCCACCACCGGCAGTCCGCTCGCCATGGCCTCGAGGAACACGATCCCGAACCCCTCCTGCACGCTGGGCAGGCAAAACACGTCGGCATGGCGGTACCACCGCGCGACAGCGTCGTCATCCGCGATGGCACCGAGGAATTGGACCGCGCTCCCGAGCCCCAACTCGGCCGCCAGCGCCCGGAGGGCCCCGTGTTCTGGTCCGTCGCCGACGATGACAGCATGGGCGGCCGGCACCGCGCGGCGGACCTCGGGCAGCGCGCGCAAAAGGTCGGCGACGTGCTTGCGCGGGTACTGGCGCGCCACGCACAGGATCGTCGTTCCGTCGCTGTGGTGCGGCGTCTGTGAGGCGACCCGCTGCCAGCGTGCCAGGTCGATCCCCTCGGGCACCAGGCGGATGCGCTCGGCGGGGACGCGGTAATGGCGGACGATCGCGTCCCGGCAGTAGGCGCTCGTTGCGAGCACGGCGTCGGCCTGGCGGGCATTACGGCCTTCCAGGTATGCAAGCGCTTGGAAGAGGCGGCGGATACGTCCTTGTTCGTGCCGGAGCTCCTCGGCGAGGACCCCCTTGATGGCCAGGACGTACGGGACGTTGCCCCGCCGGGTGGCCCAGAAGACGCCGTCGATGTCGGTGCCGACGACCAGGTCATAGGAAGGGGCGCGCCAGCGCGTCAGGAGCTGCACGTTGAACAGAAGCCGGCGCAGGGTCACGTTGCGGGGGCGCGGCCTGGCCGGAGCAACGCGGGTGACGGTATGCCCTCCTGCGCGGAGCGCCTCCACGAGGCCGCCGATGCCCACGGCCGTGCCGCTCCCTTCAGCGCTGCTCTGAAGCCAGGAGTCGAGAAAGGCGATCCGCACGGCCCGTTCCCCCCAGGAGCGAGTCAATGAGCGAGCCCCGCCTCGTACCAGCACTGCTGCCCCGCCGTCTCCTCCACCGCCACCGCCAGGGTATCCACCCCCGATCCCGCGAGGCAGAGCACGAGGTCGTGCCAGAACATGCGGGCGAGCAGCTCGATCGAGGTGTTGGCGAGAGGGAGCACCAGCGTGTCCTCCGCTGGGAAGCGGTAGACCCGCTCGCCGCACCGGACGCCGATCGCCTCCCCCTCCCGCGTCCAGTGGAGCCGCGGGCTCTCGCCCGGGATCAGGGTGCGGCTGTCCAGCCGGGCGCACAGCCCGCGCAGCGTCCGCTTGAAGCTCTCGATGTCCACGAGCAGGCCCTCGGCGTCCAGGTCCTCCCCGGAGAGCTCCACCCTCACCCGGTAGTTGTGGCCGTGCAGCAGCTCGGCCCGGCCTTCGCCGAAGAGCGTGAAGTGAGCGGAAGAGAACTTGAAGTCTTCCTTGGCGAGGACCATGCGGTAGCGAGGCATGGCCGGGATTCTATGCCGCCCCGCTTCCAGGATCAGAGGATCGAGATCGCCGGTTAATTCTACTTTGTCAGATTGTGCCTTGGGCGGCGTGACTGCCCTCCCCGCCAGGGATTGAAATCCCTGGCAGGGAGGGCTTCGGAGGCGCGGCCTGTCTGACAAAGTAGAATTAAGATAGGCGCCCATGAAAGCAACGGTCCGGCTCCTCGCCTCACTCCTCTTTCTCGCTTTCCTAACGACGACACCGGCCCTGGCCGAACGGCATTCCTTCGCGCCTCCGGACACCCCCCTCCGGTACATGCCGGCGCGCCAATACGATCTCCAGCACCTGCGGCTCGACCTCGCCTTCGATTGGGACGCCAAAAGCGTCGCCGGCACGGCCACCAACACGCTCGTCCCTCTGTTGCCGGGGCTCCAAACGCTGGTGCTCCACGCCGAAGGGCTCGACATCCAGAAGGTGCGGGTGGGCGGAGCGGAGCGTCCGTTCACCGTCGATCCCCGGGCCGAGACCCTCACCGTGCGCCTCGACCGGCCCTATGGTCCCGGCGACAAGCTGGAGGTCGCCGTCGACTACTCGGCCCACCCCCAGGCCGGCCTCTACTTCGTGGGACCCGACGCCGGGTACCCCACCAAGCCCCGGCAGATCTATTCGCAGGGGGAAGCCGACCTGAACCGCCACTGGTTCCCGAGTTGGGACTACCCGAACGACCGCACCACGACCGAGATGGTCGCCACCGTCAAGCGCCCCCTCGACGTGGTCTCGAACGGCAAGCTGCTCGAAGTCACCGACCGGCCCGACGGCCGGCGCACCTTCCACTGGCGGATGGACGTGCCCCACACCGTCTATCTGGTCTCCGTCGCCATCGGCGAATACACCAAGGTGTCCGACGAATGGAAGGGGATCCCGGTCGAGTACTACGTGCCGCGCGAGCCCGGTGACGCCGAAAAGGCCCGGCGCTCCTTCGGCGATACGCCCCGGATGATGGAGTACTTCTCCCAGGTCACGGGCCGGCCCTACCCGTACGCCAAATATGCCCAGTCCGTGGTCATCGACTACATGTGGGGCGGCATGGAGAACATCTCCGCCACCACCCAGACCTCGCGCACCCTCCACGACGCCCGCGCCGCCCTAGAATTCTCCAGCGAGGGCTTGGTCGCCCATGAGCTCGCCCACCAGTGGTTCGGCGACCTCGTCACTTGCGAGGAGTGGTCGGAGGTATGGCTCAACGAGGGCTTCGCCGACTACTTCACGGCCCTCTACAAGGGGCACGCCCACGGCGAGGACGAGCTCGCCCTGGAGGTGGACGACCTACGGACCACCTATCTCGCCGAGGACGCGGGCCGGTACCGGCGGCCCATCTCCACCCAGCGATACGCCGATCCCATCGACATGTTCGACCGCCACACCTATGAAAAGGGGGCGCTGGTGCTGCGCATGATCCACTTCCTCCTCGGCGAGGAGGGCTGGTGGAAAGGCGTCCACGCCTACCTGGAGCGCTTCGCCGGTAAGACGGTGACCACGGCGGACCTCCAGGACATCCTGGAAGAAAGCACGGGGGTCTCCCTCGGTCCGGTCTTCGACCGCTACGTCCGCGGCGCCGGCCATCCCGAGCTGAAGGTCAAGTGGGACTGGGACCCGGAAGCCCGGCAGGTGCACCTGGAGGTGCGGCAGACCCAGCAGCTCGACGAGCAGACGGGTCTCTTTGCCTTCCCCATGGAGATCGCCCTCATGGGATTGAAGGACACCGAGGTCCGGCGGGTGCACGTCGCGCCCCGTGAATTCCAGGACCTCTACATCCCCGCCGGCCCTGAGGGCGAGCGCCCGCGCACCGTGGTCCTCGACCCCGGCGGATGGATCCTTCAGACGGTCGACTTCGACAAGTCCGCCGCCGAGTGGGTGGTCCAGCTCGCCGACTCGAAACCCCTCGCCGCCAAGCTAGAGGCCATTCGAGCCCTTGGGGATCTGGGCGGCGCCGAAGCGGTGGCGGCGCTCGGCCGCGCGCTCCGGGAGGAGCCCTTCCGCGGCACCCGCCAGGAAGCGGCCAGGGCTCTGGGCAAGATCGCCACCGGTCCGGCTCTCGAAGCCCTCCGCGCCGGTCTCAATGACAAGGAGATCCGGGTGAGGACCACCGTCCTGGAGAGCCTCGGCAGCTTCCCGGACCACGCCGACCTGATCCCCATCCTGCGCCGCGCCCTGGAGCAGGATCAGAGCTATTTCACCCGGGCCGCCGCGGCTAAATCTCTCGCCGCCTTCGAGAAGCAGCGCGCCGAGGTCGTGCCCCTCCTGGTCTCGGCCCTCTCCCAGGACAGCTTCCGCGAGATGATCCGCGGCACCGCCCTCAAGGCCCTGGCCCAGATCGAGCCCGACCGCGCCTGGGAGCACGCCCAGCGCCTGGCGAAATACGGTGCCCCCATCGACAGCCGCGACGAGGCCCTGGAAGCCCTCGTCACCATCGGCAAGGCAGACCGTGCGCGAGGCCACCTACCGCGCGCTGGGCAACCTGGGAGACCCGGCCGCCATCCCCGCCATCGAGCGCCGCGCCCGCACCGAAGCCGACGGCCGCCAGCGCAGGAACGCCGCCAGAGCCATCCAGGAGATCCAGTCGAGCAACCAGAAGGGGAAGGAAGAGCAGGCGCTTCAGGACCGGATCGAACAGCTCGAGCGGGAGATGGAGGTTTTGAAGGAGCAGTTGCGGGGGATGCCGGAGAAGAGGTAGAGGCGGGCCTTGTTCAGGGT
>CAXTNS010000114.1:8164-13581 GCA_964245465.1 uncultured Thermoanaerobaculia bacterium | reverse complement strand
CGCGCTGTACCACCGCCTCGACGTCCTGGGGGTAGAGGTTGCGGCCGCGCACGATGATGAGGTCCTTGCTGCGCCCGGCGACGAAGAGCTCGCCGCCGAAAAGGACGCCGAGGTCCCCCGTGCGCAGGTACGGCTCCCCTCCCGCCTCCACGGGGGTGCCGAAGACTTCGCGCGTCTCCTGCTCGCGGTTCCAGTAGCCCTGGGCGACGCTGGGTCCGGCGACCCGGATCTCGCCGACCTCACCCTCGCGGCAGGGCCGCCCCGAGGCGGGATCGGCGATGAGGACCCGCTGGCTCTCCCAGGGCCGGCCGCAGGAGGCGAGCCGGCGCACCGGGGCACCTTCGGCCCCGCCGCCGGCCGGCCGCGCCTCCCCCTGTTCCAGGGCCCCGGCATCGAAGGACCTCGCCACCGATCCCTCGCCGGGCAGCGCGAAGGACACCACCAGAGTCGCCTCGGCCAGGCCGTAGCAGGGGCAGAACGCCTCGCGGTGGAAGCCGTAGGGCTCGAACTTCGCGGCGAAGCGGTCCAGGGTGTCGGCGTTGACCGGCTCGGCGCCGTTGAAGGCCACCTGCCAGCCGCTGAGGTCAAGGCCGGCGCAGTCCTCGGGCCGGACCTTCTGGCAGCACAGCTCATAGCCGAAGCTCGGACCGCCGCTCACGTTGGCCCGGTGGCGCGACACCGCCCTCAGCCAGCGCACCGGGCGCTGCAGGAAGTCGAGGGGCGACATGAGGACGGCGGACTCGCCGCGGTAGAGGGGGTGCATGACCGTGCCGATCAGCCCCATGTCGTGATACAGCGGCAGCCAGCTCAGGAACCGCACCTCCTCCAGGGGAGGCTTGACCGCGCTCGCGGCCGCGGCCAGGACCCGCTGGTTGTGCAGCAGGTTGGCGTGGCTCAGGACAACCCCCTTGGGCGTGCCGGTGGAGCCCGAGGTGTACTGGAGGAAGGCGACGGTGTCCCCGTCCACCGCCGGCGCAAGCCAGGCGTCCGCCTCCTCGGTGGCGATCTCCTCCACCGCCAGCAGCTCGATGCCCTTCATGGCCTCCTGGGCCTCGGGCATGAAGCTCAGCGCCATCTGGATCATGCCGTTGCTCAGCACCAGGGAGGCGGCGGCGTCGGCGGCCATGGCCCGAAGCCGGGAGAGCCCCCGCATGAGCTGGCTGGGGTCCGGGGGATAGGCCGGCACGGCGATCACGCCGGCGTAGAGGCAGCCGAAGAAGGCGGCAAGGAAGTCGAGCCCGGGCGCGAAGACCAGCAGGACGCGTTCCCCCGGCTTCAACCGGCCCTGCAAACGGGCAGCGACCGCCCGCGCCCTCTGATCGAGCCCGGCGTAGGTCAGCCGCTCTTCCTCCTCCTCGCCGTCCGTGAGGAAAACGAAGGCTGTGCGCTCGCCCTGGAGATCGGCGCCATGGCGCACGACGTCGACCAGGGTATTGACGGGGGATCCGTTCGTCCGGCGTGAGATTCCGTCGCGGTCTTCCCAAGGCACCCTGTCATTCCCCTGGCCCATAGAGCTCATCTGCTGGTCGGAAACAGTGCCCATTTAATGCCAGGCTGCAACACTGTGTCAAGACATCATTTGACAAACAACTCCACCTGGAGTAAGAGATAATGGATCGTGCCGGCCTTCAAGGAGGCGCGGCAATTCCGTTCAACGAGGAGGGACAATCTCTCCTTCGGTTCCCTCGGTCACGAGGAAGAAGAGGAGACGCGAGATGGTCTTGATCCTGCCGTTTGTGGCAACGTTCGTTCTCGGCGCGCTGACGGGCCGGGCCATGGTCAAACGGGCCGGGACCGGGGAACCGGGGGGAGGGATCATGCGGCCGGTCGTCAAATCGGCCATCAAGGTAGGGGCCGTGGCGACGTACAAGGTGAAGAGCTTCGCTTCGGGCGTCAAGGAAGATTTCCAGGACGTGGCCGCCGAGGCGCTCTCCGAGATGATCAGCGATCCCAGCCCGAGCAAGCCCGCTGAGAACGCGCCTGACAAGAAGCAGCCCAACTGAGCTCCGGCCGGCGGGGGCTCTCCGGGTCAGCCCTGGGGGGCCGGCTCGGTCGCCGGCAGAGGCAATGACTCCGGGAGGTGCACCCAGGGCTTCAGGTTGCTCTGGGCGCGCCAGCCGTTGGCCACGCACACCAGGTTGAACACGTTGTTCAGCACCAGCGAGGCGGGCAGGCCGAAGAAGCCCACCAGCGCGCCGGCGATGAGGATCGTGTTGGGGATCGCCACCAGAAGCAGGCCGGTGCGGACGTTGCCCAGGAGGTTGTCCGAGATCGCGAACAGGGTCTCGAACTTCGCGAGGTCGCCATCCAGGAAGACGACGTCGGCCACGTCCCGGGCCACGTCGGCCGCTCCCATCAGGGAGATGGAGCAGTCGGCGCGCGACAGGGCCGCCGAGTCGTTGATGCCGTCTCCCACCATGCCGACCTTGAGCCCGCGAGCCTGGAGCCGGCGCACGTGCTCGGCCTTCTCGTGGGGCTGGACCCTGGAAGCGTAGCGCTCGATCCCCAACTGGGCGGCCAGCGTCCGGGTCGCCGGCTCGGCATCGCCCGACAGAAGGTAGATCTCCCGGATCCCTCGCCGCCGGATGGACTCGATCAGCGCCCGGGCCTCCGGCCGCGGGTTGGCCCGCAGCTCGATGGAACCAGCCAGCCGGCCGCCGGCCGCGACCAGGACGACCGAGGAGCCGTGGTCCGCGCCCGCCGGGGGATCGACGATCTCCGGTGGCAGCGCGATGCCCTGCCGCTCGAGGTAGCGCTGGCTGCCCACGTGAACGGTCTCCCCCTCGACCTGGACCCGCACGCCGAAGCCGATCTCGTAGTCGGAGTCGGCGATCCACGGCAGCTCGAGCCCCATCTCCTCGGCGCGGTTCAGGATGGCCCGGGCGATGGGGTGGGAGAAACGGCGCTCGGCAATGGCGGCGAGGCGCAGGATGCGGGTCCCGTCGAGCTCCGGGTCGTACGAGACGACCCTCTCCACCTGGGGCACCTCGACGGTCAGCGTCCCGGTCTTGTCGAAGATGATCGCGTCGAGCTTGTGAAGGGCTTCGAGCGCCCGGCCGTTCTTGACCAGGATGCCGTGCCGGGCGGCCGTCGAGAGCGACGAGAGCATGGCGATCGGACCGGCGAAGCGGATGCCCGTGTCGTAATCGGCGTTGATCACGGCGAGCATGGCACTGTCGCCGCGCAACTGCTTGGCCAGGAGACCCAGCGCCAGCGTCGGCACGACCACCCCGTTGGCGAAGCGCTCGCTGGTCGTCTGGAGGGCGACCCGGTGCTGGAGGGAGTGCTCGATGATCTGCACCATCCGGGCGGCGTTGGTGGCCTCGCCGGTCTGGGTCACGCGGACCCTGGCGCTGCCGGCGATCAGCAGCGTCATGGCGAACACCCGGTCCCCAGCCGTCTTCTCGGCGGGCACCGACTCGCCGGTCAGCGGGGCCTGGTCGACCAGCGCGGCCCCTTCGATGACCACCCCGTCCACGGGAACCTGGTCGCCCGACCGGACGACCACCACGTCGCCCGGCGCGAGGTCCACGACGTCGCACTCCACCTCACTCTCGCCCACCAGCCGCCACGCCTTCCGGACCTGATAACCGAAGATCTCGCGCAGCCTGCGGCGGGTGTCGTCGGCCGAGCTCTGCAGCAGCAGGTCGGAGAGGTCGACCACCCAGACCATGAAGGCCGCGGCCGGCACCTGGCGGAAGTAGACCGCCGAAAGGATCACGGTGGCGTCCAGGAGGTCGACCTTGACCTTGCGCTCGACCACCAGCGCCTTCGCCGCCCGGCCCGCGATGTGCGCCGCGCTCGCCAGCGTGAGGAGCAGAGCGGGCAGGCGCAGCACGGGGAACGGTATGGCCGCCGCGGCCAGGACCATGCTGGCCGTGGACGCGGTGAGCTGCGCCGGGGCCGGCGTGATCAGGGACGCCAGGTCTTCCGCCATCTCCCCCGCGCGGAGCTGCCGTGAGCCCTCGGTGAGAGCGTCGGAGAGCACGCTGAGCAGCCCGTCGCGCGACACCGCGGCGGGATCGAAACGAAGCAGGATCGTCGAGGTGAACGGGCTGGAGGAGAACTCGAGCCGCCGGTCGAGCCGGCGCGCGGCGATCTCCACGTCCTGCACCAGCTCCGAGCTCCGGCCCACCAGAGGGTGGTACAGCCGAAGGCGGCCGGGCACCTCGCTGCGGATCGTCCACGTTCTCGTCTCGTGCCGCAAGCCCCTCTCCTTTCGTGGCGCAGAGGTCGATGAACCGCTGGGGAGTATATCCACGCCGGCCCGGACGCGTCGAGAGCGACGCGGACCATTGCCAGCCGAGGATGCCCGTGCTATAACCGTCAAACGCTGAATTGAGAGGTCTCCGGTTGAAACAGCCAGAGGGCTTTGATAGTCCCGTGATGTCCCGACACTCCGACGATCCTACGCGAGGCATTCTGGAGCTGCGATTGCTCTCCCGTCCGCTCGAGGCCCTGCGGGAGTTCTACGGCCAGACGTTCGGCCTGCCGGTGATCGAGGAGGCTGCAGGCCGGCTCACGATCCAGGCGGGCGGCACCCGTTTGACCTTCCTGCAAGCGGGCGACGTGGACGGAGACCCTCTCTATCACTTCGCCTTCAACATCCCGGAGAACAAGATCGAGGAGGCCCGGGAGTGGGTCTCCCGGCGCGTCCCCCTGCTTTCCAAGCTTTTTCGCACGGTGTTTCACTTCCGGAGCTGGAACGCGCATTCCATCTATTTCCGGGATCCAGCCGGAAACGTCGTCGAGCTGATCGCCCGCCACGGCCTGGCCAACGCCAGCCCGGAGCCGTTCTCGCAGGAGCAGATCCTCTACGCCAGCGAGATCGGGCTCCCCGTGGACGACGTCCAGGCCACCGCCGCGGCTCTGGGCAGCCACCTGGGCCTGCCGGTCTATCGGCCGGGAAGGTCCTTCCTGGTCCCGGCCGGGGACGAGCACCGCCTGCTGATCGTCGTCAAGAAGGGCCGGGCCTGGCTTCCCACCTGGAACGTCCGCGCCCAGGTCCATCCCACGGCCGCGACACTCTCGGGCGGGCGGGCGGCCCGCTACGCTCCTGCGGAGTACCCTTATACGATCGAGGTGAGATAGGCGGCCCCTATCGCAACAGATCTTGGACATGGTCATGAAAGGAGAGCCTGTATGGTGTCGCTGAGCCTGCCATCCATCAGAACCGCCGCCGACCGCTTCGTACGGCACCGCGGACCGGTGACCGGCGTGGCCGCCATTCCGCACCAGGACCAGGCCGTCACCTCGGCTTACGACGGAGCCGTCGCCCGGTTCCACCTCGACACGGGCGAGGTGGAGTTGCTGGGCTACCACCGCCACCTCGTCAACCGGCTCGTCGTGGACGACTCCGGCCGCCGGGCGGCCTCGTGCTCCTCGGACTACACGACCTGCATCTGGGCCCTGGCCAC
>CAXTNS010000114.1:6808-8154 GCA_964245465.1 uncultured Thermoanaerobaculia bacterium | reverse complement strand
CGGGCGGCCGCAGCGCGTGCTGCGGGGCCACAGCGACGACGTCGAGGACTTCGTCTTCGCCGGCAGCTCGACCGGCGTCTCGGCTTCCCGCGATCACCGGGTGCTGGTCTGGGACCTCGAGACGGGGGCGATCCTGCGCGTCCTCGAAGGGCACGAGAAGGACGTGCTCTCGCTCGCCTACCACGACGGCAAGGTCTACTCATCCGGCGACGACCGGACACTGCGGGTCTGGGACCTCGAGAGCGGCGAGCTCCTCAGCGTCTGGGGCCCGTTCGAGAACGAGACCGACACCTGCGCCATCGACCCGCTCCATGGCCGCGCCATCCTCGGCTGCGACGATGGCGTGATCCGCATCTTCGACACCCGCACGGGCGCTCTGGCCGGGGAGATCGAGGCCCACACCTCCGGCATCAAAAAGGTCAGCGTGTCGCCGGCGACGGGCGACGTCCTCTCCGCCGCCTACGACCGCAAGCTGGTCGTGTGGGACGGGGAGAGCTTCGCGGAGAAGCTGCGCCTCGAGCGCGTCCCGTCCGTCTGGGAGCGCTCCCTGGGCTGGTCCCCGGACGGTTCCCGCGTCGTCGCCGGGACCTTCGACGGCACCGTGCTGGTGTGGGACGCCGCCAGCGGCAGGCTCCTGCGTGAGGTGGGGAGGAACGCCGAGGAGCCCGGCAACGCCTGCTTCAACGAGGCCGCGGGATCGCCGAGCGGCAAGACCGCCCTGGTCAGCGACGACGGGTACATCCGCCTGAGCCTCCTCACTCCCCGGGAAACCTCCTGGGTGGACAAGGTCGAGCCGGCGTCGGGCCGGATGCTGATGAACGCCGTCACCCTCGACGAGGACTACGGCATGGTGGTGGGCGGAGCGCACGACAACAAGGTCCACATCTACACCATGGCCGCCGGCGGCCTGCGCGACGGCATCGAGGCCTTCCTCGGCGAGGGGCCCATCAACACCATCCGCATCGCCCACCACCCCGGGTACGAGCGCGAGAGCTTCGTCGGCTGCTACAGCAGCGCGATCGTGCGGGTCGGCCACGACGGGCAGGTGCGGGGCAAGATCCAGGTCCACGAGGGAGCCGTCAAGTCGCTGCGCCTGCACCCCGCGAAGACGATGGGGGTGAGCTGCGGCGCGGACGGCCTGCTGCTCGCCTGGAGCTTCGAAGGCGAGATGCTGGAGCGCTATCTCGGCCACACCGCGATCATCAACGACGTCGACCTCGATCTCCTGTCAGGACGCGCCGCGAGCGAGGAGCCTGCAGCAACTCCCATCGCGCTCACCAAGCTCTCGGGCGGCCTGAAGCTGCTCGGCCGCGCGAACGCCGATCACGGGGCCGGCGGCCTGCCAG
>CAXTNS010000114.1:2436-6798 GCA_964245465.1 uncultured Thermoanaerobaculia bacterium | reverse complement strand
GGACGCACGCTGATCTCGCCGAAGCCGATGACCGCGCCCTTCGCCTCGATCCCCGCGGCGAGCGTCTCGCCAGCGTGTCCCGTGATTTTACGGTCAAGGTGTTCCAACTCGACAACGGCAAGCTCCTGCACTCGATCCCGCTCGGCCGCCGGTCGCTCAAATCGGTCTGCTTCTGGGACGACGACACGATCCTGGTCGGCGACTACTGGGGGACCCTGATCCGGGTCGACCTCGCGAGCGAGCAGGCCACCCGCCGGGTCATCGCCGGCAACGGCATCAGCTCCCTGTCGCGCAACGGCGAGCACGTCGTGGCCACCTCCTACGATGGAGGCGCCTACCTGGTGGCGCCGGGAGACCTGGCGACCGTCCAGGTCGCGCGGGCGATGCAGCAGCGGGTCGACGAACGGCAGGTCGCCTGACGGTAGACCGGCGCCGCAGAGCCGGTTCTGGGATCTGGGATGGGATGGCTATGAGACTTTCCGACATCACCGACGTGCTGTCAGAGCTCCGCGGGGGCGGCAAGGTCGTCCTGGTCCGCGACGAGACGCATGTGGCGGACGGCTACCTGCTCTCGTCGGCCGAGACGGTGACCGCGGACAGCTTCGCCTTCATGCTCCGCCACGGGCCGGGCGTGGTGGGGCTCGCCCTCACGCCCGAGCGCCTCGACGCCCTGGGGATCGCCCCGGCGCTCTTCGACCAGAACACCTCGCCGTTTTCAGCGGCGGAGGGTCTCCAACTCGAGTTTCCGGCAACCCTGGCGCGCGACGCCGGGGCACAGGCGTCCCTCCTGCGCGCCCTCGCGCAGTCCCCTTCCGGTGGAGACGAGCCGGCCATCCCGGAGGGCACCGTCCCCGTGCGGGCCGCGCTGGGCGGCGTCCTGGCCTGCCCGACTCTCGTCGAGGCCTCGGTCGACCTGGCTCGCCTGGCGGGCCTCAAACCCGTGGGCCTCGTGTGCAGGCTCGCCGCCCGGCCAGGCAACGGCGGCCCCATCCGCGTCGACGCCTTTGCCGAGCAGCACGGCCTGAAAGTCATCGGCCTGGCCTCCCTGGTGGCCCACTGCCGCAAGCAGGCGGCCGGCAAGCTGATCCGCTTGCCGGACCCGGTGCGGCTCCCCACCCGCTATGGGGTCTTCCAGGCGCTGGTCTACGAGGAGCCGATGACCGGCCTGCACCACTTGAGCCTGGCCCGGGGAGACGTCACGGACGGCAGGCCGGTGCTGACCCGCGTGCACTCCGAGTGTCTGACCGGCGACGTCCTGGGATCGCTGCGCTGCGACTGCGGGCTCCAGCTCGACGCCGCCCTGAAGCAGATCGTCGATTCCGGCCATGGAGTGCTGCTCTACCTGCGCCAGGAAGGGCGCGGAATCGGGCTCTACAACAAGCTGCGGACCTACACCCTCCAGGAGCAGGGGCTCGATACCGTCGAGGCCAACGAACGCCTGGGGTTCCCCCCCGACCTGCGCGATTACGGGATCGCGGCCCAAATCCTCCGCCACCTGGGGATCCGCGACATCCGGCTCCTCACCAACAACCCGCGCAAGATCCAGAGCCTGGACGACCATGGCGTGCGCGTCGTCGAGCGTGTGCCGCTGATCGTCTCCTCCTCGCCCGAGAGCTCGTTCTACATGCGCACCAAGCGGGACAAGCTGGAGCACCTGCTGCCGCCCGAGGAGAGCGCCCAGCGAACGGCGCCGCCGCCCCGGCGCAACTCGCCCGAGCGCCGGACGCGCTTCGTCATCCTGGCCGCGCCGCGCACGGGCAGCAACTGGCTCTGTACCCTTCTCGACTCACATCCCGAGATCCTCTGCCATCACGAGATCTTCAACCCCGAGCGGATCCTCTACTCCCTGCCTTGCCGGGGCAAGCTGGACCTGGGGACCCTGGAGGACCGGGAGCGGGATCCTCTCGGCTTCCTCGACCGGGTGTGGCGTGCCGCACTCGGATACCGGGTCCTGGGGTTCAAGCTGAACCGCGGCCAGAACGAGGCCGTCTTCCGCAAGGTGCTGCCCGACCCGGACGTCCTCAAGATCGTCATCCGGCGCCGGAACCGCATCAAGACGTACGTCTCCGAGCGGATCGCCGAGCGCACCGGGGAATGGGAAAGCTATCCCGGTCTCGAGATCGGCAAACGGCGCTGCAACATCGACGTCGACCTCGAGGACCTGCGGCGGCACATCGAGAGGAACGAGCGCTACTACGAAGACATCGAAGCGGTCCTGAGCAGCACCGGCCAGACCCGTCTCGAGCTCACTTACGAGGAGCTGGAGACCGAGGAGGAGCGCCGGCGCCTGCTCGACTTCCTGTCGGTGTCTCCGGACGTCGCCGTGCTCAAAGAGGCTACCCGCAAGCAGAACTCTCCGTACCTGAAAGACCTGATCGCCAACTTCTCCGAGCTCGGGGCGAGGCTGCACGGCACCGAGCTCGAATCGGAGCTGAACGCCACCGGGCTGTAGCTCCACGTCCCTTTGGGAGAGCCCTCGAATCAGGCCACCGCCAGCACCAGCGTCAGCGGCGTCACATAGGGGTCCGGAGTCACGGTCGGGTTCGTGACCTGGCCCACGAGGACGTCCGGCGCCGTGGCGGCGACGGCCTTGGCGGAGACGAGGTAGTCGCGGTTGACGGCGAGCACCGGGACGCGCGGGCTCGCGTCTCCTGGGAACGGGCCGACGGCGTACTTCGAGTCGGCGCCGAGCAGCGCGTCCTCGACCTCCACCGTGATGCGGAGACCGGCGGCGGGAATGCCGAGGATCGCGGTGACGTCGAAGGTGATCTCGAGCGAGCCGGCGGCGCCGAGGCCCTCGCGGTCGTTGCTGCGCAGGAACGCCAGGACGTCGATGTAACGGATGCCGTGTTGCGTCAGCTCGCCGTCGGAGTCGAGCGCGAAGGCCATGGCGGCCGCGGACGCCTGTTCCTCCTGCGTCGGCTGGAAACCGTAGTGCGTGTGCGTGAGGTCGTGACGCTCGCAGCGGCGGCGGTCGATGAGCCAGGGGATCTCGTCGTCCAGCGCCTGGCGCAGGAAAGCGAACGCCTGATCGGGATCCTCCACCAGCGGCCGCTCGGGCTCGTCGAGACCCAGGTGCGACGCCATCAGCGCCACCCGGAACTGGCGCACGGACTGGCGGGCGCCCCGCCGGATCACGGTGTCGATCGACGCGGCGGTGATCTCGCTGTCGTAGGTCATCGAGCGGCGGCTCATGTTCGCCGAGCCGATCGTCATCCAGAGGTCGTCGGCGATCGTCGTCTTGCAGTGCACGTAAGTCGGCTCGTTCGCCTCGTTGCGCGGATTGATCACCAGCACGCGGCTGCTCATGTCGCCGCCGGTGTCTTCCGGGAAATCGGTCCTCTTCTCTTTGCCGTAGAGGATCCGCTGGAGCGAACGGAGGCGCGTGGCGTAGAAGACGAGGTCGGCCACCGGCAGCTCGCTCTGGAAGCGCGGCAGGACCAGGATGACGAACTTGAGGTCGCCCGCGACGAGCTTGGCGCGGATGCGCTTGGCGAGGTCGGCGTCCCAGAGGTATTGCTCTTCGATGTAGAGGAAGTGCCGAGCCCGCTCGATCGCGCGGCGGTAGCTCTCGCGCGCCGACAGGTCGCCCTTCTCGGGATTGACGAAACCGGCATAGGCGTCGATCTGCGGCGCGATCGTGCGGTTGATCTGCACGGCGTGGGTGCCGCCCGTGAACGTGAGGGCGCTATTTCCGACCTCGAGCGGCGAGGTCGCAGGAAGCGGCGTGAGGCCGGCGTCGCTGCCGCCGATCTCGGGCAGTGCCTGCGCCGCGTTCCACCGCTGCTGGAAGTTGCGGTAGACGTCCCAGGCGGCGCGCCCGCGGACGCGGCAGTGCACGTCGTGCCAGGGGGCGTGCGGGCGTTCGGGTTGGATCGAGAAATGCTCCGGCGTGTCCCAGCGCCCGATCTTGGTGTCCATGCCGCCCAGGAACGCCATGACGCCGTCGTGCGCCGTGCGGATGAAGCCGCCTTTCTGATGGTGCACGGGAAGGACCTCGCGGCCGGTGGGGTCGGAGATCGCCTGGCCGCGCAGGCCGGCCGGACCGGCCGCGTTGACCAGGCGGACCATGCCGACGCTCAGCTTGAGCTGGTCGGAGAAGGCCTGGCTGTTGTCGCGCCAGGCGAGGACGCGCACGTCGACGCCCTCGCCGATCGCCTCGCGCAGGACGCCGCCGAGCTCGAGCGGATGGACGGGCACGGTGCCGGCCTGTGCCAGCGCCGTCGAAACGCCGACCTGGAAGACGTGCGTCGTGGCGGTGAGATCGGCCTCGCCGGGCGGCAGGAAGGCGACGAGGAAGATGTCCTTCCGGGCCACGTTCGTCAGCGGGATCTCCAGATCGGCGGCGTTCGGCCCGGCGGC
>CAXTNS010000114.1:0-2426 GCA_964245465.1 uncultured Thermoanaerobaculia bacterium | reverse complement strand
GACGAAGGGGCTGGAGAACGCCGGCGGCACCGGCCCCGATGCCGGTACCGGCAGATCGAAGCCGTCGGAGTCGCCGCCGCCGGGATACGTCCGGAGATGGGGCTCGCCGCGGCCGGCGCCGCGCGTGGGCGGCGGCTCGGTCCCCTCGTCCCCCGCCTCGCGGTGCCAGACCACGACGCGGAGCCGCGCGCGGTGCTCGAAGCTCGCGGCGAGGGTCACCGGCAGCGCCACCTGACCGGAGGCGCCGACGAACGCCCCCACCCGGCCGTTGGGCGCCGCGAGGGTGCCGAAAAGGTCGCTCGCGCGGTCCATCTCGGGATGGCGCGGGTCGTCGCCGACGAACTCGTAGGTCTCTTCGAGCTGCTGGAGCTCGACCCAGGCGCCGGGCGGCAGCGTACCCGGCGCAATCATCAGCCACCAGGCGTGACGCGCCTCTCCCCCGCCGCCGCCCGACGACAGCTCGTCGGGGAACGAATCGGCGACGGGGATGAGCCGCAGGTGGTCCAGCAGGTCGTCGGGCGCCTTCGCGCCGGGCTGGAGGCGCGGCGTGGCCACCATCGAACGGCGGCCGGTCAGGTAGTAATCCACGGACGTCCAGGCGTTCGCCAGCAGGACCTGGGGTGTGGCCGTCGGCTCGGTCTCGAACGGCTCCCCCACCGGGATGTCCAGGTCGTCGGCGTAGGTCGCGTCGCGATAGGTGGCGCGGATCGCCCGGTAGAGGCGGCGGCGGGTGTCGATGCCGTCGGTCATCGGGAGGACCTCGTTGTTTTCGGTGTAGCGCGTCAGGTCCTCGCCGCCCGGCGTGATGGGGCCCCATTGGCGATGCGGGAACCATTCGCGCCAGTCGTTGACCTGGATGCGGGCGAACGAGTGCCGCGCCAGCGGCAGGCGGATCTGCTGCTTCATGATGCCGTCGGGATGCAGGCCGATGCGCTCGTGATCGCCGCCGAGACGGATGAGCGGATCGGAGTCGGCGTGAGGAGGACCGCCGGGCCCCCCCTCGAGAATCAGGATCGAGCGGGGGTTGGGGGTGAACGGCAGCGTGTCGTCCCCGATGTGGAAGAAGGCCTGCGGGAGCCCGCCGTCCGGATCGTTGGCGTCGCTCCACGGCCGGTAGGCGGCGCCGCGGTGATTGGTGAACACCAGCACGTGGCGGGGTATGGCGGGCGGCGACCACTGCTGCGCCGCGGTGAAGCTCGGCCGCGCGAGATCGCGGAAATTCAGGTCGGCGGCGAGCCGGGCGAAGGACTCGAAGACCGACACGGGATCGATCACCAGCCCGGTCTTGTCGAAGGCGCGCAGCTCGAGGGTCGTTCCGGCTGCGAGCGACGCGAGGACGTCGCCGGCGCCGACGTAGATCGGCGCGTCGCCGGCATGGAACGGGTCGAGCTCCGGGACGTTGCCGCCGAAGAACTGCGCGTCGACGAGCGCGTCGATGGCCGGCTCCACGGCGGACCCGGGGACGCCGCGCACGACGAACCAGCGCGGCGCCGGGCGCGACGGCGGATGCTCGGCGCTCTCGAACGGCGGGATCTCCTGCGAGGCGAGGACCTGCTCCATGCGGCGGAAGGCCGAAGCCCAGACCTCGAGGATGAGATCGCCCGGCAGCAGGCCCCCCGGGCTGAGCTCTTCCTGGCCGAGCTCGACGAGACGGGGCCAGCGCGCCTTCTTTTCGGGGCTGAACGGGAGGTCGTCCGGGGTCTTCCAGAGCAGGCCGTTCATGGGCGCGCGCAGGTCGTCGGGCGACGCGAGCACCACCTGCACGTGGTTCGACGGGTCGCCGTTCGGGTCAGGATCGGGCCGGCCGAAGTCGAGGGGGACCGAGTGGCCGTCGGAGAGCGGCTGGGCGTAGAGGGCCGCGCCCGGGCCGCTGCCGAGCAGGGTGACGAACCAATCGACGACGCTGAGCTCGCTCATGGCGCCTCCACGGTTTCCGCCAGCGCGGGACTGTCGGTGACACGATCGCGCGGATCGATCACCCGAATGTAATAACGGTAGATCCCGTCGGGATCGGGAACGGTGTCGGTCACGTCATAGCGCCAGCCATTCGCAAGGGAGACCGGCGTGAAATCGGAAAGACGCACGGTGCCGTCCGGGGTGAGCGCGCCGATGTCCGCGAGCTGCGCCCAGGGCTCGGCGAGGCCGCGCCGGAAGAGGTAGACCGGGTAGTCGCGGCGCGGCACGCGGAACGACACGGCGCGGGACGCCGGATCGGCGGCGACGCGCTCGACCGCGAGGACCTCGCCGGGGCGGGGCGGCTCGGCGCTGGTGACGCGGACGCGCACCGCCTCGGTGGGATCGGAGCAGGTGCCGTCGGCGGCCACGGCGACCAGCCGGTACCAGTAGTCGACGTCGGCGTTCAGGTCGGTGTCGAGCAGGACGACCGGCGGCTCGTCGGGCGGGGTCTGCAGGGTCTGCACCGGGAG
>CAXTNS010000113.1:9289-13595 GCA_964245465.1 uncultured Thermoanaerobaculia bacterium | reverse complement strand
ACCTGGGAGAGCCCCACGAAGGCGTAGGGACCGGCGAAGGCCAGGCCGCGCGTGAAGCCGGGGAGGCGGGCGATGGTCTGCACGCTGCCGGTGGCCGGATCGATGAAGCCGACCTCCCCTTTACCGGACTCCAGTACCCACAGGCGGCCGCCATACCAGCGCGGCGAATGCGGCATCGAGAGGCCGCGCGCCACGGTCTCCCCGGAGTCGAGGTCGATCAGGATGCCGCCGTCGGCCTTCCTCTCCCGCCAGCCCTGCGGCGAGTCGGTCTCGCCAAGGGCCGTCACGTAGCGCGGCCGGCCCGTCTCGTCCCGAACGCGACCGACGGCATGCCCGACGTGTCCTCCGGCGCCAGGGCGGTGATGAACCGCGGGCGCCAGCGCGGCACGAAGCTGTGGTCCGCGTCCAGCACGGAAAGGCAGGAGAAGCGGGTGTTGACGATCCACAGCTCGTTTCCTCCGTCGGTTCGGCCTCCGGCGAAGGCGAGCTCGTGGACCCGGATGTCCCCGGTGACGTGGCTCCGGCGGGGCAGGAAGCAGGCGTCGTGCTTGCCCTGGGGCGGCAGCTTGCGCCCCACGTCCGGCTGGTTGCGGTACTCCCAGACGTGGCGTTGCGTGCCGAGGGCCAGGTAGCGCGGTCCCACGGCGATGCCCATGGGGCTAGGGAAGGCGCGGAAGTGCGTGTTGATCGATGGGCCGTCGGCGCGCACGGCGATCAGCCGGCCGCTCTAGTAGGTGGACACCAGGAGCGAGACGCCGAGCTGGGCGAAGAGCGCCGGCAGGCCCTCGGTGAAGACGCTGCGGAACGATCCCGGTTCCAGGGGGGCCTGAGAGGCCTGGGGCCTGGGAGCTTCGGCGAAGGCCCGGGGCCGCTCGGGCCGCGTGGCCGGCGGCCGGGCGAAGACCTCCCGTGCCCGTTCGGCGGCGGCGTCGGCCAGGGGCATCGCCGGCTTGAGCTCCTCGGCGTTGTGGAGCCACTTGTCCGGCTGAGGCGAGGAGAGGGTGTGGCGCGAGCTCGGCAGCGGCGCGGTGAGCGTCCGGTCCCAGGCGAGGCCCGCGAAGTCGCAGAGCCGCTCGATCTCCTTCTGCGGCTCGGAGACCAGGCGGTCGTAGCTCGCGATGCACCAGCGCTCCGCGGGCAGAGCCTCCAGGTCGTCCAGGAGCTGGGAGGTGGCGGCGGCCCACTGGCGGGCCGCGATCTCGGCGAGAGGACGGCCGGAGAGCTCGCGCCAGCCCGGGACGAGCAGGAGCGACCAGGGCAGACCCTCCCAGTCCGGCAGGTTCGGATAGGTCACGAACCGGCCGGACTTCCAGGCGTCGAGCACGGAGCTGATGGTCTCGCGCGGATCCCGGTAGAGATAGAGGAAGAGGGCGTCGGGGAAGGCGGCGGCCAGGAACGGCACCCGCAGGGCGTTCTTGGGCGTCTTCTCCAGGAAGCGGAGGCCGGAAGCTCCGGCTGGAGGGCGGTTGCCCTCGCGGTCCCGCAGCTCGTCGAAGAACGCCCGCTCCAGGCGGTGGACGATGCCGGGGCTGGCATCGGCTTCGGTCAGGCGGTTCGACTCGAAGCCGCGCCGCGCCGGATGGAGCTCGGGAATGCCCTCGATCAGGGCGTGGCTCTCGCCGCCGACCGTCCACAGGCCCGGCGCCTGGGAGAGGGTCTCGAACAGCAGGCTGCTCCCGGACCGCGGCGGGCAGACCAGGAAGATGGGCCGGTCGAACCGCTTCGGCGCGTGGGAATGGACGGCCGGCGGGACCGCCGGGGCAGCGCCTTTCACCGCCAACTCGGGGTTGAGGCCGGGGCGCACCACCATCTGCCGCACGATCTCCACGGTCTCGGCGCCGTTGGGCAGGCGCAGCCGCTTCTCATAGGGGACCAGCAGGGCGTCCAGGCCGTCGAGGAGCCGCCGGTAGGCCGGCCATCCCGCCGCGTCTTCACCGAACCGCGCCCAGGCGGCCTGCCAATCGCGGCGGAAGCGGTCGAGGTGCGCCCGCAGCTCCGACACGAGGCCGGCCTGGGCGGGCTCGGAAACCTCCAGGTCCGCGATCAGCCCTCCCAGGAGCGACTCCTGCTCCCAGGGGGACATGACCACGGGCTGGTTGACGGTCTCGAGCTCCAGGACCGGGCCGCTGTCAGCGCGGGGGTCGAACGGCACGTGGCGAGGCGGCGAGCCCGCCCGCGCCACGAGGTCCCAGAAGGCGGCCGATCCCACGCTGTCCGCCACCAGGTGGATGCGCCGGGTGGGATTGGGATTGATGACGTTGTGGCGCTTCCAGGTGTCGAAGATCCAGGATTCGCCCGCGGCCATGTGGACCTCGCGGTCGCCGCAGAGGAAGCGTACGGCCGGGTCGGTGACCACCGGCACGTGGATCCGCACGCGCTGCAGCCAGTAGTAGTTGGTGTCCGAATGGGCCGTGGCCTCGGCGTTGCCGTCGAGGCGCATGAGCCGGGTGCGGCCGAGCACGGTGCCGAAGGCGGCGAGCGTCTGGCGCAGATACGGGCAGCGGGCCAGGTGGGGCGTGGGCCGCATGGGTCCCTTGGTGGCGTCGTTCGCCGGGTCTCCGCCCGCGGAAATCAGCGGCAGGGCCGAGTTGCCCGGGTACCCCTGGGGGTGGGGACGCCAGTCGGCCTCGGGGATGCGGGAGATCTCGCCGGCAAGGAGGGCGGCGTCGAAGGTCAGGGGCAGCTTGATGAGCTCGGAATCCAACTTCACGCGGGCACCTCGAATCTTGGGGGTGTTGACGGCAAAGAAGTACGCGTATACTACAGCGGTTATCGCACAGTCGGCGGCGTTGAGTCTGGATCGGATCCTGTTCAGCCAACAAGGAGGCCTGGATGTCGGAGAACCCCACCCCCATCACGCGGCAGCAGCGGAGGGCGCAGGAGCGGAGCCGCCGAAAGGACCCGGCGGGCAGCAAGCTGTCCCCGGGGACGGTGTTGACGCTCGGTGCCGCGCTCGCGGCGGTCCCTGCGGCGCAAGCCGCCACGTTCAACGTCACGAACCTCAACGACTCGGGCGCCGGCAGTCTCCGGCAGGCCATCCTGAGCGCCAACGCCGCGGCCGGCCCGGACACCGTCACCTTTCAGACGGGCCTGACGGGCACCATCGCCTTGACCAGCGGCCAAATCGTCATCTCGGACTCGGTGGACGTCCAGGGACCCGGCGCGGCGGTCATCACGGTGAGCGGCAACACCGCCAGCCGGATCTTCTACCTCTACAGCGGCGCCGGGCTGATCAACGTCACCATCTCCGGCCTGACGCTCACCAACGGTGGGGGTGTCACCTTCGGTGGGGCGATCATCGACTTCGGCGAGAACCTCACGCTCAACGGCATGACGCTCAACGGCAATACCGCGACCGCCGGCGGCGGCGCCATCGCCGCGACCGACATCAGCGGCGACGCGATGAGCCTGACCGTCAACAACTCCACGATCTCGGGCAACGACTCCGGCCGCGACGGCGGCGGCATCTACTTCTACACCACGGGCGGGCCCCTGGTCATCCAGAACTCGGTGATCAGCGGCAACGACGCGGTGGACGACGGCGGCGGGATCTATCTCTATGACATCACCGACGACCTGACGGTCACCGGCTCCACGATCTCCGGCAACACCGCGGGCGGCTTTGGCGGCGGCATCTACTTCTACCAGACCGACGGCGGCACCCAGACGATCGACCACAGCACGGTCTCCGGCAACACGGGCAACCTCGGCGGCGGCCTGCTCGGGGTGTTCTTCGACACGCCGGTCACCATCGACCACAGCACGTTCTCCGGCAACAACGCCTTGGCGGGCGGCGGCATGTTCGTGGTGTTCCCCTTCGGCGCTGCCGTCACCGTAGTGGACAGCACGGTCTCGGGCAACCAGGCCACGGCCGACGGCGGCGGCATCTTCCTCTACGGCCTCTACGCCGGCGGTACCTTCAACATCCTGAACTCCACCGTCGCCAGCAACACCGCGACCGGGATGGGCGGCGGGGCCTTCGCCAACGCCGGACCGGTCACCGTCAGGAACACGATCGTCGGCAACAACACGGCCGCGTCCCAGAACGACCTGGGCACGTCCGTCGACGGCAGCTTCGCCGTGGCTTTCTCCCTGGTGGAGAGCGCCACCGGCGCCAACATCACCGACGGCGGCGGCAACATCTTCAACCAGGATCCCCAACTCGGGCCTCTGGCCAACAACGGCGGCCTCACCCAGACGCACAAGCCGGCCGCGACGAGCCCGGTGGTCAACGCCGGCGATCCGGCCTTCGTGCCGCCGCCCGCCACCGACCAGCGCGACCTGCCCAGAGTCGTCGGCGGCCGGA
>CAXTNS010000113.1:0-9279 GCA_964245465.1 uncultured Thermoanaerobaculia bacterium | reverse complement strand
GATCGACATGGGCTCCGTGGAGCTGGGGCCCGCGGGCACCATCCAGTTCACCGTCAGCGCCGCCTCGGTGAACGAGAACGCCGGCACCGTCACCGTCACCGTTACCCGGACCGGCGGCTCCGAAGGCGCCGTCACCGTCACCGTCAACACGGCCAACGGCACCGCGGTGGCGCCGGCCGACTACACCGCCGTGGTCAACCAGATGGTGACCTTCGCCGACGGCGACACGGCCCCGAAGACGCTCACCATCACCATCATCAACGACACGCTCGACGAGCCGGACGAGACCTTCACCGTGACCCTTTCCAATCCCACCGGCGGCGCCACCCTGGGCTCGCCCGCGACCGAGACCATCACCATCCTGGACGACGACCTGGCGCCCATCGCGCCTCTCGAAGTCCCCACCGTCGGCGAGTGGGGCCTGGCCCTCCTCTCCGGTCTGATCGCCATGGCGGGCCTGCACCGCCTCCGCCGCAAGAAGGGCCTGGCGGCGCCCGTGCTCGCCCTTTCCCTGCTGGCCGGCGGGACGTCCGCGGCCAACGCCGCGGCCCCGGTGAGTTCCGTGCAGGGCATCCGGGACGCGCGGGCCGTCACCGTCAGCCATGCGAGCGCCCGCTCGGGGACGGCCACCCTCCAGCTTTCGGATGGCACGAACCTCCAGGTGAGCCTCGCGGACCTCGTGATCAAGGACCGCCGGGGCCGCGCGAGGATGGGAGAGCTCGGCCTCGAGGCTCTCACCCCCGGCCGGCCCGTGCTGGTCAAGATCCATCGCAACGAGGCCGGCGCGATCAAGAAGGTGCGGGTGCAGGTCTTCCAGACCCTGGGCCAGGCCCAGGAGGCCCTGCAGAGGCACCAGCAGTAAGAAGGTTTCCCAAGGACGCCCTCTCCCCCCGGGGGGAGGGCGCCCCGCTCTACGGGCTCAAAACGCGGGAACGGTCCCGCCCCGGTTCCGGGACCGTTCCCGCAATAGCTCCAGTTGTCAATGAACACACGGCCTCGCCGGCTCCCGTGAGCTTCCGGCGGTGGTGAGAAGGTGAGGGGACGCGCGAAGCACGCCCCCCAGGAATCATTGTCTTGTCAGAACGTCAGGGCGTGGTGCCCGGAGTGGACGGCGGCGGGGTCGTGGGCGCCGGCTTGGTGCCCGCGGCCGCCGGACGGGTCCGGGTGCGGAGCGGCTGGAGGTCGAACTCGACCAGCTTCTCCGAGCGGTTGCCGTACTGCTGCCGGATGCCTCTGCGCAGGAAGGTCGCGAGCTTGCGGCCTTCGATGAGCAACGCCTGCAGACGTTGCGTCGCATCCTGCTTGCTGGCCGCCATCGCGGACTGCTGGGCTGAGATCTCCCGCACCTGCGCGAGCATCGCCACGAGCAGTACGCGGTGACTCTCAAGGTGAGGGAGGTCCTGGATGTTGGCCGCCAGCGCCGCCAGCAGGCGCTCCCAGCCGTTGACGGTGACTCCATACAGCGGTTCTCTAGCCATCTTCCTTCTCCTTCTAGGGCCTGAGCGGCCCGTTTTATCCGGCGCCTGGATTGGCGCCGAAATCCATCCTGGAGATCGATCCCGGCTGCAACTGCCTCGTTGATGTGGATAGTCTCTACGAGGCGGGACCCCGTGTCAAGCCCTTTCGCCAAATTTCTTTCGATTTTGGGACAGAGTTGATATCGTTCATGGCTCAGGGCTAGAGAGATACGGATAGGGAATTGGTCATTCCCCGTTAAATCTGGCCTTTTCCCTCTGGGGAATGGTTCATTCCCTGAAATGTGCATGCAAAAGAGAGTTGTACTTGTTTTATTCCCTCCCCTCCGGAGGGCATTCCCCCGAGGGAACGGGGCGTTCCCCGCTCAGCGGACGAGGCGGGCTCTGGGGAACGGCCCATTCCCCGGCCTCTATTCATCCGGAGGACGGGGAAGGCCGCGCCGGGAGCAGGGAACGGTCCATTCCCCATGCGTCCGGCCGCATTCCCCGTGGGGAACGGGGCGGCGGAGACGGGGAACGAGGCGTTCCCCGGCCCTTTTTCGTTGACACCGCCCCCGTCCTCTTGGTACTCTCCCTCTCCCTTGGCGGAAGCCAAGAGGGAAACAACTTCAGGCCCGTAGCTCAGTTGGTTAGAGCGCTACGTTGACATCGTAGAGGTCAGCGGTTCAAGTCCGCTCGGGCCTACCAAGCTTCGTCAGGAGACCATGCCCAGGCGCTTAGCTCAGTTGGTTAGAGCGCTACCTTCACACGGTAGAGGTCAGCGGTTCGAGTCCGCTAGCGCCTACCATCCCTCCTTCTCGTGATGTCCGCCGGCGCGGGCCGCGGCCCGAGTGCGAATCCTTTTTCAGTTGTATTCTTAGAGAAGACGCTCCCATGGAGACGATGACGGAATCTCTCAGCCTCACCCTGCCCGACGGCTCCGTGCGCACGGTACCGGCCGGCACCACGCCGCTCGAAGTGGCGCAGTCGATCGGCCCGCGCCTGGCCAAGGACGCCGTGGGCGCCGAGCTCGACGGCCGGAAGGTCGACCTGCGCCTGCCGCTCACCCGGGGGGGCGCGTTCCGCCTGTTCACCACCAGGAGCCCGGAGGCCGGCGAGTTCATCCGCCACAGCGCGGAGCACGTGCTGGCCGACGCCGTGAAGCGGCTGTGGCCGGAGGCGGAGTACGACGCCGGCCGCAAGGACCACTCGGAGAAGTTCCAGTACGACTTCCGCTTCCCCCGCGCGTTCACGCCCGAGGACCTCGAGAAGATCGAAGAGACGATGCGCGAGATCCTGAAGGAGGGCAGCTCCTTCGAGCGCGTCGAGGTCTCCCGCGAGGAGGCCGAGCGGATCTTCCGCGGCCTGGGCGAGACCCTGAAGGTGGAGCGTTTGAAGGAGATCCCCGAGGGCGAGACCATCACCCTCTACAAGGACGGCCCCTTCACCGACCTGTGCCGGGGTCCGCACGTCCAGAACCTGTCCCAGATCGGCGCGGTGAAGCTGCTGGAGGCGTCCGGCGTCTACTGGAAAGGGGACGAGGCCAACGAGCGCCTGCAGCGCATCTACGGCACGGCCTTCGGCAGCCAGAAGGACATGGACGAGTACATGGCGCGGCTGGAGATGGCCCGGGCGCGGGACCACCGGCGCCTGGGCCAGGAGCTGGACCTCTTCAGCTTCAACCCGGTGGCGCCGGCCATGCCGTTCCTTCATCCCAAGGGGGCGGCGATCTACGTCGCGCTCATCGACTACGTACGCGAGCTGCAGAACCGCCGCGGCTATGGCGAGGTGGTGACGCCCCAGATCATGGACGTCGAGCTGTGGAAGACCTCGGGCCACTGGGCCAACTACCACGAGAACATGTTCTTCACCGAGGCGGACGAGCGGGAGATGGCGGTCAAGCCCATGAACTGCCCCACCCACTGCCTGATCTTTGGCACCCGGTTGCGCTCGTACCGCGACCTGCCCATCCGCTACTCCGACTTCGGGCGGCTCCATCGCTACGAGCGCAGCGGCGTGACGGCGGGCCTGTTCCGGGTGCGCTCGTTCCAGCAGGACGACGCCCACATCTTCTGCACCGAGGAGCAGATCGAGGCCGAGGTGCTGTCGGCCACGGAGATGATCCTGGAGCTTTACCACACGTTCGGTTTCGACGAGGTGAAGATCGAGCTGTCCACCCGGCCGGCCAAGCGTCTGGGCTCGGACGAGACCTGGGACCACGCCGAGAAGGCTCTGGCCCAGGCCCTGGAGAACCAGGGCAGGCCGTTCCAGGTCAATCCGGGCGACGGCGCCTTCTACGGGCCGAAGATCGACTTCCACGTCAAGGACGCCCTGGGCCGGAGCTGGCAGCTCGGCACCATCCAGCTCGACTACCAGCTCCCGAACCGGTTCGGCCTGACCTACGTGGCGCCGGACGGCTCGGAGCGCCAGCCGGTGATGATCCACCGGGCCATGCTGGGGTCGGTCGAGCGGTTCCTGGCCATCCTCATCGAGCAGACGGCCGGCGCCTTCCCGCTGTGGATCGCGCCCGTGCAGGCGGTGGTGCTGCCCATCTCGGAGAAGCTCGCCGAGTATGCGGAGTCCGTGCGGGCGAAGATCGCCGAAGCGGGCGTGCGGGTGGATCTGGACGACCGCAACGAGAAGCTCGGCTATCGGATCCGCGAGGCGCAGCTCCAGAAGGTGCCCTACATGCTGGTGGTGGGGGCGCGGGAGCAGGAGGACGGGACCGTCTCGGTGCGGCGGCGCGCCGGGGAGGACCTGGGCGCCATGGCGTTGGACGCGTTCCTGGCGCGGGCCCGTGATCTCACGGTGTCGCGCAGCCGGGAGCTTTGAGCACAGAGTTACAATAGGAGAATCGATCTGGAAACCAAAAGACGGGCGCAAGCCCGGCGCTCCCAGGGGGTGAGCTAGACATCGACAAGGCAACGCGCATCAACGAGCGCATCCGGGTACGGGAGGTGCGCTTGGTCGACGCCGAGGGCGGCCAGGCCGGTATCGTGCCGGTGGAAGAGGCGCTGCGGCGGGCTCAGGAGGCGGGTCTCGACCTGGTGGAGGTGGCCCCGACGGCCAAGCCGCCGGTCTGCCGCATCATGGACTTCGGCAAGTTCCTCTACGAGCAGAAGAAGAAGGCGCACGAGTCGAAGAAGAAGCAGAAGATCATCCACGTCAAAGAGGTCAAGTTCCGGCCCAACATCGACGAGCATGACTATGACTTCAAGCTCAAGAACGCCATCCGCTTCCTGGGCGACGGGGACAAAGTCAAAGCCACCGTCCAGTTCCGGGGCCGCGAAATGGCGCGCCAGGACCTCGGCCACAAGCTGATGAAACGGCTGGAGGCGGACCTGGGAGAGCGAGCAGTGGTAGAATCCTCGCCCGAAATGGCCGGCAACCGGATGCACGTCATCTTCGGTCCGCCTCGCCACGGGGGAGCCAAGAAGGCAACCTCCTGATCCTGAAGGGGTTGGGAAGAAACGCCGGGAGGGACCTGTTCCCTCCACGGGCTTTTTTGTTTGTTCGCAGAAAGGAGCTACCCTTGCCGAAGCAGAAGACGCACAAGGGGGCCGCGAAGCGTTTCAAGGTCACGGGAGGTGGCAAGGTGATGCGTCATCAGTCGATGCACAGCCACATCCTGACCAAGAAGACCACCAAGCGGAAGCGCAACCTGCGCAAGTCCGTGGAGGTCTCGCCCGCTTTCGCCGCCACTCTCAAAGAGATGCTGCACCAGTAGGGGCGGCCCCATGTGGCCGCCCTGAACGGCGGACAGGGCGCCCACACGGGGGCGCCCCTACATCAATCAAAATCCGGCGTTCGGAGGGACGGACCTGCCCCCCGGAGCCGCGGCCCCCGAAGAAGATCCTTCGCGCGGGCCACTGACCGCTCCGTCCTCCACGGACGTCGAGCAGAAACGAGGTTCCAGAGATGGCACGTGTCAAGCGCGGAACGAAGCGCCTCCAGAAGCGCAAGAAGATCCTGAATCTGGCGAGCGGCTTCTACGGCATGAAGTCGAAGAGCCACCGCATGGCCAAGCAGGCGGTGGACAAGTCGCTGGGCTACGCCTACCGCGACCGGCGGCAGAAGAAGCGGCAGCTCCGCAGCCTGTGGATCGTCCGCATCAACGCCGCCGCCCACCTGAGCGGCCTCTCCTACAGCCGCCTGATCGCGGGCCTCAAGGCCGCCGGCTCGGTGCTCGACCGCAAGGTCCTGGCCGAGCTCGCCGTCGCCGACCCCCAGGGCTTTGCCGGCCTGGCGGAGATGGCCAAGCAGGCGCTGGAGAACGCGGGCGGGGCTAGCGGGGCGGCTCCCGCGGAGGCGTAGCTTGAGCGCGGCCGGCGCCGGCGGGCTGAGCGCCCGGGCCGAGGAGTTCGAGCGCGCCTGCTCGGAGGTCCGCGACCGCGCGGGATGGGAAGCCCTGCGCGTGGCGTGGATCGGAAGGAAGCAGGGCGTCGTCCGCTCCCTGCTCGACGACATCAAGAAGGTCGAGCCGGCCGAGCGCCGCGCCTACGGCGAGGCCGTGAACCGCCTGAAGGAGACGGTGGAGCGCCGCCTGTCCGAGATGGACGAGGCGCTCGCCGCCAAAGAGCGGGAGGCGGTCCGCCGCTCCGCCGCCGTGGACGTCACCCTCCCCGGCCGGCAGCCCTCGCTGGGGAGCATCCACCCCGTGACCCTGGTCGTCCGGGACATGGAACAGATCTTCGGCGAGATGGGCTACAGCGTGGCCGAAGGCCCCGAGGTGGAGACCGACTACCACAACTTCGAGGCCCTGAACTTCCCGCACGACCACCCGGCGCGCGACACGCAGGACACGTTCTTCATGGAGAACGGCCTGCTGCTGCGCACCCACACGTCGCCGGTGCAGATCCGCACCATGCTGTCGAGGAAGCCCCCGATCCGCGTCATCTGCCCGGGCCGGGTGTACCGCAACGACAACGACCTGCGCCACTCGCCCATGTTCCATCAGGTCGAGGGGCTGGCCGTCGCGGAAGGGCTCACGGTGGGGCACCTCAAGGGGACTCTTCTGGCTTTTTTGCGAAGATTGTTCGCACCCGACGTGGAAATCCGCCTGCGGCCGAGCTTCTTTCCCTTCACCGAGCCTTCGGCGGAGGTGGACGTAACCTGCCAGACCTGCAAGGGCAAGGGGTGCGAGGTCTGCTCCGGCACGGGCTGGATGGAGATCCTGGGCTGCGGTATGGTCGATCCCCGGGTGCTCGCCGGGTGCGGTATCGATCCGGACGTCTACTCCGGTTATGCCTTCGGCATGGGATCCGACCGGGTGGCCATGAACCGCTACGGCGGCATCCCCAACATCCGCCTGCTCTTCGAGAACGACGAGCGGCTGCTGCGGCAGGTGAGGGGCTGATGGAGTTCTCCACGAGCTGGCTCGCCCAGTACGTCGACCTGCCGGACGATCCCCAGGACCTGGCCCGCCGCCTCACCGCGGCCGGGCTGGCCGTCGAAGGGTCCTCTTCCCATGGGGACGACACGGTCCTGGACGTGGAGGTCACCACCAACCGGCCGGACTGCATGAACCACTTCGGCTTGGCGCGGGAGATCTCCGTGCTCTACGGCCGGCCTCTGAAGCGTCCCGATGCCCAGCCGTCCGAGGTCGCTGAGAGGACCGCGGACGTGGCCCAGGTCCTCGTCGAGGACGCCGAAGGGTGCCCGCGCTTCGTGGCCAGGGTCGTCCGCGGCGTGAAGATCGGCCCGAGCCCCGATTGGCTGAAGACGCGGCTGGAGGCCATCGGGCTCAGGTCCATCAACAACGTGGTGGACGTCACCAACTTCATCCTCTGGGAGCTGGGCCAGCCGCTTCACGCCTATGACCTCGCCAAGCTGAATCAGGCGACCCTCGTGGTGCGCCGGGCGCGGGCGGGCGAGCGACTGACGACCCTGGACGGCGTAGAGCGCGAGCTCCATCCTGACATGCTGGTGATCGCGGATACCGAAGTCCCCGTCGGCCTGGGCGGAGTCATGGGCGGCGTGGACAGCGAGGTCACGGACGCGACCACGGACATCCTCATCGAGGGCGCCCACTTCGACCGCAAGCGGGTACGCGTGGCGGCCCGCAGGCTCGGCATGCACACCGACGCGAGCCACCGCTTCGAGCGCGGCGCCGATCCCGAGATGTGCGGCGTGGCCGTGGCCCGGGCGGCGGCCCTGATCGCGGAGATCGCTGGAGGAACGGTGCTCGCCGGCGACGTGGACGTGCGGGCCGATCGCTCCTGGAACCGCCAGGGCCGGCTCGACCTCGCGAGGCTCGACGCCTTCGCCGGGGCCGAGATCGATCCCGAAGATTCCGAGCGCTGGCTCACCGGGCTCGGCTTCACCGTCGAGGGCGTCGAAAAGAATGGCGGGAAGGTGTGGAACGTCACCGTCCCTTCCTGGCGCTACTACGACTTCCAGCCGCGCCCCGAGCCGCCGCACGAGGTCTATCCCCAGGACCTGTATGAAGAGGTGCTGAGGATCTACGGCCTCGACCGCATCGAGGCGGCCCTGCCGGCCATCCCCGGCTTCGACGCGCCGAAGCAGCCGAACCAGATTCGCCGGGACCGGGCGCGCCAGCAACTCGCGGCCTCGGGCTACGTGGAGACGGTCCACTTCGCCTTCCTGGACCCGGCCCGCGACGCCGCGTTCCCGAGCCTGCGGCCCGATGTGAAGCCCATGCGGCTGGCCAACCCGCTCTCCGAGCAGTACTCGGTGCTGCGGCGCTCCCTGGTGCCGAACCTGGTGGACACCGCCCGCTTCAACCAGCGCCGGGGCCTCCCTGCCGTGCGCATGTTCGAGATCGCCACCGTCTTCTACGACCAGGGATCGAACGAGATCCCGGACCAGCCCGAGCACCTAGCGCTCGTCTGCGGCGGCCGTCTGGGCAACCCCTGGCAGCGGGAAACGGACCTCGACTTCTTCGACCTGAAGGGAGCCATCGAGGCGTTGGCGGCCGACTTCGGCATCGCGCTGGACGTCCGTCCCGCCGAGCTGCCCGGCCTGCTCGCCGGCAACTCGGCCGAGCTGCTGCAGGACGGCCGGACCGTGGGCTACCTCGGGAGAGCCGAGGAAGAGGAGGGTTATCCCCTCTACGTAGCCGAGCTGGATACGGAGGCCCTAGCTGGAGGCAATCCGAGCCAGTCCATCCGGATCCCCTCGCGCTTCCCCGGCATCTCGGCCGACTTCACGCTCACCCACGCCCTCGACATCCCCTGGGCGGAGATCGACCGGACCATCGCGGAGTCGGCGCCGCCGGATCTGGCCTCCTGGGAGCTCAAGGTGCGTTACCGTGGGCAGGGGGTGCCCGAGGGCGCGGTCAACACCACCCTCTCGTTCCACTACAACGCGCAGGACCGTTCGCTCACCCAGGAAGAGGTCAACGCCCGCCAGCAGGGCCTCAACCAGGAGCTCGAGCGGCGATTCGGCTGGAAGGGGTAGTCGCTTTGGAGATCGAGTGGCTGGACACGCTGGAGACCCGGGTCCGCGAAGCCGTCGCGCGCCTGGGTGAGCTGAAGGAAGAGAACCAGACCCTCCGCGACCGCATCGAGGAGCTGGAGACGCAGCTCTCTACGGTCTTCATCCCGCCCGCCGAGCCGGAGACGCGGGAGATCCCGGACGAAGAGGTGGAAGGGTTGCGGGTCCGAGTCCGGGATCTGGAAGCCCAGATCGCCGCCGCCGAGACCGAGCGCGCCGAAGCCGCCGGGGCGGCGAAGAGCTGGGAGATCGAGCGGGAAGAGGTCCGGCGGCGGGTGGAGGGATTGGTGGAGAGGCTGGAGGGGTTGGCGGGGTGATTCCTGTCTTCAGCCCGTAGGGCGGGGAGACTCGTAGCCCAGGGTGTAAACCC
>CAXTNS010000112.1:0-13603 GCA_964245465.1 uncultured Thermoanaerobaculia bacterium | reverse complement strand
CATCATCCGTAAACGCTGGTGAGTCTTTCCATCTGAAGGCTCAGGGGAGAGCTCTATGCACCGCGTTTCAAGAAGCGTCCTGTTCCTCGCGGCGGCCCTCGGGCTCGCCAGCGGGGCCGCTTCCGCGCAGACCAAGCTGCTCCGCTTCCCAGACATCTATGGCGACAAGGTGGTATTCACCTACGCCGGCGACCTGTGGACCGCCTCGTCCTCCGGCGGCTCGGCCACACGATTGACCGCCCATCCGGGACTCGAAATGTTCGCCCGGTTCTCGCCGGACGGCCAATGGATCGCCTTCACCGGCCAGTACGACGGCGACGAGCAGGTCTACGTCATCCCGGCGGCCGGCGGCGTCCCGAAGCAACTCACCTGGTACCCCGCCCGCGGCCCCCTGCCGCCGCGGTGGGGCTACGACAACCAGGTCTACGGCTGGACGGCCGACGGCAAGTCCGTCTTCTTCCGCTCCCTGCGCGACGGTTGGGACCTCACCGACAGCCGCATCTACACCGTGCCCGTGGACGGCGGCCTCGGCGAGCCGTTCCCCATGCCCATGAGCGGCGGCGCCGACCTGTCGCCGGACGGCAAGAAGATCGTCTACACCCCGTTCGCCCGCGACTTCCGCACCTGGAAGCGCTATCAGGGCGGCTGGGCTCAGGACCTGTGGATCTTCGACCCCGCCACCCGCGAGGCCAAGAACATCACCAATACTCCGCGCACCGAGCGCGACCCCATGTGGATCGGCGACAAGATCTATTTCAATTCGGACCGCACCGGCACACTCAACCTCTACGCCTACGACGTGGCGGCCGGCTCCACCACTCAGCTCACGCAGAGCAAGGATTGGGACGTCCGCTGGCCGAGCGCCGACGCCACGGGGCAGATCGTCTACGAGATGAACGGCGAGCTGAACGTCTTCGACACCCGCTCGGGCGCCTCGCGTCACCTCACCATCCAGGTGCCCAGCGACCAGCTCGGCAGCCGGCCTTCGCAGATCCCCGGGGCCGACCGCGTCGAGGATGCCGCTCTCTCCCCCAAGGGCGAGCGGGCCGTGTTCGTGGCCCGCGGCGACGTGTTCAACGCCCCTATCGAAAAGGGCGTCACGCGCAATCTCACCCGTACCTCGGGCGCGCACGACAAGTGGGCCCGCTGGTCTCCCGACGGCAAGAAGATCGTCTACATCTCGGACGAGTCGGGCGAGGAGGAGCTCTACCTGATCGATGCCCTGGGGCAAGGCAAGCCCGAGCAGCTCACCAAGGGCGGCAAGGCCATGCGCTACGCCCCCGAGTGGTCGTCCGACAGCAAGAAGATCGCTTTTTCGGACATGAACCGCCGCCTCTACGTGGTTACCGTGGCCGACAAGAAGCTCGTCCAGGTCGCCCAGAACACCCAGGGCGAGATCCGCGACTATCAATGGTCGCCCGGCGGCGAGTACCTGGCCTTCAGCATGAACGACCCCAACACCTTCCGCTCGGTCTGGATCTGGAGCGCGGCGGACGGCAAGCTGCGGCGGATCACGGGCGAGGACTTCAACGAGCGCGAGCCCGTCTGGGATCCGAACGGTAAATATCTCTATTACATCTCGGGCCGCGACTACGCGCCGCAGTTCGACGCCATCGACTTCAACTGGGCCCTGGACCGGAACGACGGAATCTTCGCTCTCGCCCTGCGCAAGGACGTCGAGAACCCCTTCCCGCCCGAGGAAGACAAGGTAACCCTCGAGGACGAGAAGAAGGACGAGAAGGACGCAGACAAGAAAGACGCCGAAAAGAAAGACGAGAAGAAGGAAGAGCCCATCAAATCTCTCAAAATCGATTTCGACGGTCTGGCCAGCCGCGTGGTCCGCATCCCCGTGCCGTTCGACAACTACGCCGGCCTCAACGCGGACGACGGTCGCCTGCTCTACGTCAAGTTCCCGGCGGGAAGCTTCGGCCAGCCCCCCTCTCCCCCGGCCCTCCAGGTCTTCACCTTCAAAGACCGCAAGGCCACGACCCTCGCCGAGGACTTGAACGGCTACTTCCTCTCCGCCAATGGCGAGAAGGCGCTGGTCATCCAGAACGGACAATACAACGTCTACGACGCCAACGCGGGCGGCAAGGACTCCAAGAAGACGATCGACACCGGCGGCCTGGTAGTAGACCGTGTGCCCACCGAGGAGTGGGCTGAGATTTTCCGCGAGGCTTGGCGGCGGTACCGCGACTTCTTCTACGTCGAGAACATGAATGGTTATGATTGGGAAGCCCTGCGCAAGCAGTACGAGCCGCTCGTCGCGTATGTGGGCCATCGATCGGATTTGAACTACGTGATCGGTGAGATGATCGCCGAGCTCAACAATTCTCACTCCTACGTCGAAGGCGGGGACTTCATGCTGCCGCCCCGGCCGCGGGTGGCCCTGCCCGGCGCCCGCTTCGAGCTCGACAAGAAAGCTGGCCGCTACAAGATCGCCAAAATCTTCAACGGCCAGAACGAAGAAGACACTTACCGCTCGCCGCTCACCGAAGTGGGAGTGAACGTCAAGGAAGGGGACTACGTCCTCGCGGTCGACGGTGTCGAGCTCGAAGCGAACGACAACCCCTACCGCCTGCTCCGCAACAAGGCCGGCCGGCCCGTGCGCCTCACCGTGAATTCCAAACCTGCGATGGAAGGATCGCGAGAGATCACGTTCCGGCCCATCGATACGGAAACGAACCTGGTCTATCTCGATTGGATCACCGGCAACCGCGAGCGCGTCGACAAGATGAGCAACGGCAAGATCGGCTATATCCACCTCCCCGACATGGGCGCGGAGGGCATGCGGGAGTTCATCAAGCAGTATTTCGGCCAGACCCGCAAGGAAGGGCTGATTGTCGACGTGCGCAACAACGGCGGCGGCTTCATCTCACAGACGTTGCTGGAGCGGCTGGGCCGCAAGCCGCTGGCGGTCGACTACGGCCGCACGAGCTCGGAACCCACTCCCTATCCGCAGGTGGCCTTCAACGGCCACATGGCCTGCCTGATCAACGAGGGCTCCGGCTCGGACGGCGACATCTTCCCCTACTTCTTCCGCGAGAAGGGCCTCGGCCCGCTGATCGGTACCCGCACCTGGGGTGGCGTCGTGGGCATCTCCGGCCACGGCCCGTTGATCGACGGCGGCCAGATCTTCGTGCCCGAAGCCGGCTCCGTCTCCCTCCAGGGCGAATGGATCATCGAAGGCCACGGCGTCGATCCCGACATCGTGGTCCCCAACGACGTCCCCGCCGTCCTCGCCGGCCGCGATCCGCAACTCGAACGGGGAGTGGCCGAGGTGATGAAGAAGATCCAGTCCGATCCCAAGTCCTACCCGAAGCGCCCGGCGGACCCGATCCGGACGCAGCAGTAGGGGCGATCCACGCATGAGGGCGGCCCGTGGGCCGCCCCATGCCTTCTGGCCCGCGAATTGCTGAGAGCAACGCCCATGAAAAAGAACAAGCTCCTTGTCGGAATCCCTTTTGGAATAGCAGCTTTGCTGACGACTCTCTCTTGCCGGGCCAGGGAATCTTCCGTGGACAGGTTCCAGGGCGAGATCGGGCACTTCGAGAAAGGCCAGGCCTTCGAGAAGTTTATCTCTGATCATTCGCTGAAGAAGGTCTATATCGATGCGCGCTTCACTCCGGCCCCGTTGGATGACGAAAACGCTCTTCGAATCATCAACGACACTTTCGGCGTGGAGTCCTTCGTGCTCTGGGATTCCTGCGAGTCTCTGAAAGCCGGCGAAAAGCCTTCGATCGGGAACTGCACGGGCACGGAATTCTCGCTGGACCGAAGCGAGGGTCCCAAGGATTCCGATCTCATCTTCAATCGCGGCGTCCTCCGCTTGAAGGGCTATTTCGTGGTCAAGGGTTGTGACGGTCCTCACCAGGGCCTGATGGGCTGCACACTGAGGCCCGTCAATGTCGACGCGCAGGGGTGACGACCCGTTCCCCATCGGTGGCATCGCATTCCCCCTCACCGGCCCCACCGATCAGAAGGGAATGATTCGGAAAAGGTTCTATCCAAAGGTTCCCCGTCTCTCGTCTGTCATTCCCCCTGGGAACGGCTCGCCGCGAGCCCTTTCGATGCCGTCCCCCGCCCTTCAGATCCGCGGAGGATGGGGAATGCCTCCTTCACGGCTGAGCGGTCTTCATTCCCCAGATCTTTGAGGGATTCCCCTTGGGGAAAGCACTGGAGAGACGGGGAATGAAGGGCCGCGAGAGGGGAACACCTCTTCGGAGGGAGGACGTATCCCATTCCCCGGCCAGGAGACCGTGGGGGCCCGCGACGGACTCCGTTCCCTGCCCGTATACCTCTCGTACCTATGGACGGAACCATCGCGGCCACGGGCTGGGAGTTGTTGAGAGGAGCGGACGCCTTCCTCAAGGAGGTCGCCGCCGGGCGGAACCTCCTGCGCCACTGGGTGCGCCTGTGCCTGGGGATGACCGCCTGCTCGGCCACCTACGGCGCCGTCCTCGGGTACTGGCACGGTCCGGATCTCGCTCTTTACAGCGCCATCAAACTGCCGCTCGTCCTCCTCCTCACCTCGGCGTTGACCGTGGCGTTCGCCTGGACGGCGGCGGCCCTGCTGGGGTTGCCTCTACGCTTCGGCCAGGTGGCCGTGCTCACGTTCCTGGCGCTCGCGGTGGCGAGCCTGCTGCTGGCCTCGCTCGCCCCCGTGGCCGGATTCTTCACCCTCTGCGCACCCGTCCCCACGGCCCAGGAACGGACCGCTCACAACCTCCTCTATCTCCTGCACACGACGTTCGTGGGCTGCTGCGGCCTCGCGGGTACGGTGGCGCTGTGGAAGGCCATGCGGAGGCTCGACGCTCCCCGCCGCACGCTACGGACGGTTTACGTGATCTGGGTTCTGTCCTTCGCCCTGGTGGGAGGCGAGGTGGCTTGGGTCCTGCGCCCGTTCATCGGAAGCGTCTACATGCCCGTCGATTTCTTGCGATCGGACGCTCTCGACGGCAACGTCTACGAATTCATTTTCACCGACATCTTTCCCCACCTCGCATCAGGTTCTTGAGTAAGGGAGGAGCCCTGTATGGAAATGGAAGTCATCCCGCCGTCCCTGCCATCCTTGCCGTCAACGCCGTCTCCCCGGGAACTCCGGACTCCCCAGGGACTCCTCGGAACGTTCAATGAGCTGCTGACCCGCCCTCTCGGGCTCCTCGAACGGGTGCGGGACGGAGGGAGATCGTCGCCCCTGCACCTGCTGGCCGGCTCGGCGGTCTGCTATGTCCTCTACGGCGCGGCGGCGGGCTTCTTTCAGGGCGGTAACCAGATCTGGGTGACGGCGCTCAAGACGCCGCTCATCATCCTCTTCGCCCTCCTGCTCTGCCTGCCGAGCCTCTATGTCTTCTCCGCGGTGGGCGGAGCCGAGTGGAATCGCAGGACCTTCCCCACCGTGGTGGCAGGGTTCGCGGGGACCCTGGCCCTGATCCTCCTGGCGCTCCTGCCCGTCAACTGGCTCTTCTCCGTGAGCAGCAAGCATCTCGGCTCAGCCGTCTTCCTCCACTTTATGCTCTGGATGCTCGCTCTGCTCCTCGCCTGGAGGTTCCTGGGTCAATCCCTGCGGGCGATCGGCGCGAGAGGAGCGCTCGTCCTCTGGCTCTTCCTCTTCTGCATCGTCTCCCTGCAGACGGCCACATTCCTGCGCCCGGTCCTGGAAAGAAAGGCCGGCGAGCCGCTCTTCGTCAGCGGCAAGAAGTCGTTTCTGGAGCACATGGGGGATGTGTTCGACTGAGGGGGTGTGGTCGAAGCCTTGCCCTCTCTTTTGGATTCCCGTACTCTGTGTCAATGACCATTGAGCTGCAGCCATCGTAGAGAGGGAACTGCGCGACCTCGCCATGACCCAAAGACGCGACGTGGGCGAACCGTGGAGGAAGCTTCCGCCAGTATCTGGAAGCCTCAGCCATTACAGACGTGGACGCTGGCGATATCGCTGAGACTCAGGCCAAGCTGATCGGTGAGCTTCAAGGTATCCTGAATGGAAGGACGGGCGTGAGTGAAGCGCGCGGAGGTGTGGTGGGCTGAGCTGCCCCCGCCAGTTGGGAATCGCCCCGTGGTGATCCTGACCAGAGATGCAGTCCTCCACTCGATCGTAGTAACCCTGGTTACTCGAACAGTGCGCGGAATCCTACCGAAGTAGACCTGGGCCGTCAGCAGGCCTTCCCATCCGATGTGTCGCAAACCTCGACAATATCTTGACGGTTTCCCGTAATCGTCTCACCAGACAGATGGGGATGTGTGGCACGTCCCAAGTCGAGGAGCTCAACAGAGCCATCAAATCAGCACTCGATGTGCAGTGATCGCAGAGGCTTCATCGATAAAGGCGGCCGGGAAAACCTGGCCGCCTAGCTCGATTGGGGCTCTCTAGGGCCGCTTCACTTCCACTTTTCCAAGAACCGGCAGCAGCCGCACGTTCGCGTCGTCCACCTGCTTGCGGAAGGCGGCGACGTCGGTCTCGAAGAAGCGGTTGAAGTCGGCGAGGACGGTCTGGACTCCGGCCTCGGCCTGGCGCAGGTACTCCAGGTGCGTGGGACTCGGTGGTGACCAGGTGCTGAGGACGTAGCCGAAGGTATAGAAGAGCTTCGTCAGGACGTCGGTCTCGGGCTGGATGCCTACGGTGTCGTAAGGCACCCAGAGCCGGCGCTCCAGCTTGTCGAGGTCGCCCTTGAGCTTGCCGGCGGCCTCGACGACCGGGTCGGGTTTCTCGTCCTGACCGCCGGCCGCGACGTCCTTCTTTTCCTTCTTGGCGCTCTCGATCCGGGCGACGACGCTGTCGACGTCCGCGCGGGTTTTGCGGATGCGGTCCACGGCTTCGGCCAAGGCGTCGTTCAGGGCTCCCAGGCGGGAGATCGCGGCCTCGCGGGCCTGCCAGTCCACCGGAGTGTTCTGGGAACGCGGGTCGGGCAGCACGCGGACGGGACCTGTGGCCTCGTGGTCGCCGTATTTGACGGTCACCGTGTAGGTGCCCGGCATCACCTCGGGGCCGCCGGGGTACTCGTTCTCTGAAGGCCGCTCCTGGGGGAACTGCTTGAAGCCGTCGCGGGAGAGGTCCCACACGACCCGGTTGAGGCCGCGGGTGACGGGGGCCCTGAAGGTGCGGACAGTCTTGCCGGAGGCGTCCGCGATGCGGATCTCGGCCTGGAAAGGCATCTCTCCACTGTCCTTTTTCTCTTCTTTATCCTTTTCTCCCTTGGTCTTTTCAGGCTGGCCCGCGGCAGTGCTCGGGCCGGGCTGCTCCTTGGGGATGAGCTCGCGTGCGGTTTTGGGCTGCTCAGCCGGCTCGGCCTTGGCCTCTTCCTGGCGGCGGGCCTGCCTCTCTTCGAGCTTGCGGGTGCGCTCCTTTTCCGGGTCCGGCAGCGGCAGGCCGGGGGCGTTGAGGGAGAAGGTGAGGATAGAGCCGTAGGGCTCGTTCTCGCCGCGGAACTCACCTGAGCCCAGGCCGAAACCGCCGGGCTCGGGGGGCTGGGCGTGCTGCACGGCGTCGCTCGCCGCGTAGAAGTGGAGGGACTCGGCCATGGTCTTCTCGGACAGCGTCCGGAGCGGCGTGACGTCGTCGATCACGTAGAGGGCCCGGCCGTGGGTGGCGATCACGAGGTCGAACTCCCGCGGGTGGATCACGAGGTCCAGCACCGGCGCCGTAGGCACGCCGTGCGTCCACTTCATCCACCGGCCGCCACCGTCGAGGGAGAACCAGAGGCCGAATTCCGTGCCCAGGAAGAGCAGGTCCTTGGCCTTGGTATCCTGCTCCACGATGTGGGCGTAACCCTTGACGTCCAGGGTCGCCAGGCTCTTCCAGGTCTTGCCCCAGTCGTCCGTGCGGTAGACGTAGGGCTTGAAGTCCTCGCGGCGGTGGTTGTCGAAGACCACGAAGGCCGAGGCGGGATCGAATTTCGAGGGCGTGACGTGGGGGATCCAGGTGTTGGCCGGCACGCCGGGGACGTTCTTTTCGACGCTCGTCCAGGTGCCGCCGCCGTCGCGGGTCACGTGGAGGCGGCCGTCGTCCGTGCCCACCCAGATCACTCCCGCCTGGACCGGGCTCGGGGCCACGGCGATGATGGTGGTGAAGTTCTCGGCGTTGCTGACGTCGGGCGTCAGGCCGCCGCTCGTGTCCTGCTTCTGCCACTCGGGGTTGTTGGAGGTCAGGTCCGGGCTGATGGTGGTCCAGGTCTCCCCGCGGTCCGCGGACTTGTGGAGGAACTGGCTGCCCAGGTAGATCGTGCCCTCCTGGAGCGGGTCCGTGGCGAAGCCGGAATTCCAGTTGAAGCGGAGCTTGACGCCCTCCGGCGGCGCCGGCCGGATCTGCCGCTGCTCGCCGGCCCACACGTTGGTCCGGCCGAGGTAGCCCCCCTGCGACATGGAGTAGACGAGGTTCGAATCGGTCGGGTCGGGCCGCGTGTCGAAACCGTCGCCGCCGCCCACGGCCACCCACTCGTAGCTCCGGATGCCGCCGGACTGCCAGACGGTGTTGGGCCCGCGCCAGGAGCCGTTGTCCTGGAGGCCGCCGTAGACGTTGTACGGCTGCTCCATATCCACGGCCACGTGGTAGTACTGGGCGAGCGGCAGGGTGGTGACGAAGGAGGCCGTGCGCCCCCGATCGCGGCTGACGGCCACGCCGCCGTCGTTGCCCAGGTAGATCAGGTCCGGGTTTTTGGGATCGATCCACATGGCGTGGTAGTCGCCATGGATCAGATAGCCGGGGATCAGGGGACGGAACGTCTGGCCGCCGTCCTCGGAGACGCGGACGTCGTAGTCCAGGCTGTAGATGCGGTTCGGCAGCTCGGGATCGACCCGGAGGTCCGCGAAGTAGAAGGGCCGCGGGTTGGCGTCGTAGCGCTGGTTGACGATCCGCCACGTCCGGCCGCCGTCGTCCGAGCGCACCACGGCGCTCTTCTCGGCTTCGACGGTGGCGTAGACGACGTCCGGATTGGAATGCGAGATGGCGATGCCGATCCGTCCCAGGTTGCCCTTGGGCAGGCCGTCTGAGTCGGTGATCTCGCGCCAGGTGCGCCCGCCATCCATCGTCATATAGAGCCCGGAGCCTGGCCCGCCCGACTTGAAGTACCAGGGCCAGCGCCGGTATTGCCACATAGAGGCGAACAGCTTGTTGGGATTGCGGGGGTCCATCACCAGGTCCGAGGCGCCCGTGCGCTCGTCCACGTAGAGGACCTTGTTCCAGGTCTTGCCGCCATCCTCGGTCTTGAACACGCCGCGCTCGGGGTTCTCGCCCCACTCCTGGCCCAGGGCCGAGACCCAGGCCACATCGGGATTCGAGGGATGAAGCACGACGCGGTAGATGCGCTCCGTCTTCTCCAGCCCGAGGTGCTGCCATGTCCGGCCGCCGTCGAGCGAGCGGTAGACGCCGTTGCCCACCGAGGCGCTGTTGCGGGGATTGCCCTCGCCCGTGCCCACCCAGACGATGTCCGGATTGGCTTGGTAGATTGCCACGGCACCGATCGAGGCCACCGCCTGGTCGTCGAAGATCGGCGTCCAGGTGAGGCCGCCGTTGACGGATTTCCAGACGCCACCGCTGGCGCTCCCCACATAGACGATGTTCGGGTTCGACTCCACGGCTGCGACAGCCGCCACGCGGCCGCTCATGCCGGCCGGGCCGATCGAGCGCGCCTTCATCCCGGCCAGCAGGGCCGGTTCGACGGCCGCCCGCGCTGGCGCAGACACCGCAGACACCGCGGATGCCGCGGCGAGCAGGAGGAGGACGACGAAGATCAATTTTCGCATGCGGAAAAACCTCCCCTGAGTGTTCGACAGGCGCAGAAACTCCCGGGCTCCGGGTGGATCCCTTGGCTGGTACGCAGGGGGAGGGGGAAGGTTGCGAGGCCTACCGCGTCATCGCAGGATCGGGGACGGTCATTTCGGCTCTCCTTCCCCGTGCACGGCGGCGCGTGCGGCCATCTCCAGGTACTTTTCGCCTTCCAGGAGATAGGTGTGCTTGGGATCGACGACGAAGACGAGGACGATTTCCGGGCGCGCATCCTCCTCCTCCTCGACGTGCTGGCGGAGGGCCGGTTCGAGGTCCTCGACGGGGTAGACCCAGGATTCCAGCGAGAGGGTGCGGGTCTGGACGGCCGAAGGGGCTCCCGGCTTTCCCGGGTCCCAGGCGGGGACGTTCTTCTTGCCGTAGCGCTGGATTGTCGGGGATCCCAGGAGGATCAGCGCCCGGCCGCGGTCGGTCAGGCTGCCGCGGGTGACGCCTTCGAAATAGAGGCGGTCGGCGGCCTCGACCCGCTCGTAGAAGGTCTTCGAGAACTCGTTGCCGGGGACGTTGGGGTCCGGGTCTCGGCGGCGCCAGAAAGCCTCGATGAAGTCGACCGCCTCGCGGGTGGTCTGGAGGCGCCGGAACTTGCGGTGCTCCTCGGGCAGCATGAGCCAGCGGGTGGGGCCTTCGTCGAGGCCCACGGCGGTCGTGCTCGCCGTGCGCACGGGGGCGGACTGGCAGGCCAGGGCGAGCCCGGCGAGCAGGGGCAGGACGGCGGCGAGCCGCCAGCGCACGCGTTTGCCTCCAACCATTTCGACCGGCCACCTCCCTTCTCGAGGTAGGGCCTGCTATCACCCGGGCGGAGGTCCCGGGTCAATTCACATCGTCGGCTCCCGCCGGGTTCTCGGCTTCCTGGATGGTGCCGTAGGTCTTCTCGTACCGCTCCATGTTTGCGCTCAAGGCGCGGATGATGCGTTTCAGATGACCCGGGCTGGTGATGATCCGGGCGGTGACGACACCTTGCGGAGGAGCCAGGTTGATGAAGTCCAGGATGAACTCCTCGCGTGTGTGGGTGATGCGGAGCAGATTGGAGTAGCGGCCTTTGAGCTCGTCGTCGCTGATTTTGACGTTGAGGCCCGCTTCAGGCTCGTCCATGAGGATCTCCCTGTCGTGGTTAGGGCGATGCTACCCCAAATGGAGTGCCAGGGGTTGGGCGCCGGAGGACACCGCCCGGAGGTAGACCGCGAGGTCGCCGGCGTTGGTGCCGGTGGGACCGGTTTCGAGAAGCACCCCGGGCGCGGCGGCCAGGGCCGTCCGCGAGTCGTGGCGCGAAAGAGCGGCTTCGGGGTCGATCCCCGCCCGCCGGATGGCTTCCCAGGTCGTGCCGTCGACCGTGGCTCCGGCGGAACGGGTGGGGCCATCCTCGCCGTCGGTCGCCAGGGTGAAGACGATTTCGCCGGCGCTGACACCGCCTGACAGCTCCCGGGCCGCGGCCAGGGCAAGCTCCTGGTTGCGGCCGCCGCTGCCGGCCGGGCCGGACAGCGTGACGGTGGTCTCGCCGCCCAGCACCAGGGCCATCCCCGTTCTCAATTCCCGACCCCGGATCACGAGATCTCGGCCGGCCTGGGCGGCTTCGCCTTTGAGATCGCCCTCGGCTGTCTGAAACCCGTAGCGGCGCGCCTCGGCCACGGCGGCGGTCACGGCCGTCCGAACGCTCCCCAGGAGCACGGTCTCGACGCGTTCGAGAGAGGAATCTCCGGGCTTCAGGGTCTCCGGGATCTCCCCTCGCGCACCGGCAGCTAGGTGGTGGTGGACGCTCTCCGGCACGGGCAGCCCTTCGACGGCGGCCAAGGCGCCGGCGAACGTCGTGGGATCGGCCGTGAACGGACCGGAGGCGATGACGGAGGGATCGTTCCCCGGCACGTCGGAGAGGAGCAGGACCAGGACGTGGGGAAGCCTTCCTCCCGTAGCCTTCAAAGCGCCGCCGCCCTTCAAGAGCGAGAGGTGCTTGCGGACGGCGTTGACGGTCTGGATGGGGAGCCCCGAGCCGAGCAGGGCGCGCTGGGTGGCGGCGAGGTCGTCCAGGGTGAGCCCCGGGGCGGGCAGCTCGACGCAGGCCGAGGCGCCGCCGGAGATCAGGACCAGAAAGGGCTGGGGAGGAAGATCGCCAAGCCACTTCTCCAATCTCTCGCCCGCGGCCACGCTCTGGCGGTCCGGGAGGGGATGCCCGCCGGTCTTCTGCTCCCAGCCGGGATCGAGGAGGGCCGGCGACCGGTGGGGCCGGACCAACAGCCGCCGGGCCGGGCTTTCGATGGCCTCGCGTGCCCCGCGGGCCAGGGCCGGACCGGCCTTGCCCAGGGCGAGAACGGCGCCGAATGGATGATCCCCGAGAGGGGCTCGGCGGGCCAGCTCTTCACGCACCAGGCGCTCCGGGTCCACGGCCGCCAGGGCTGCCGCCGTCATTCGTCGGGCAAGGTCGTGGAGGTCCATTCCAGTCCCCCCTCGGTCTCCCACCGGTGCTCCGGGAAGTAGACGCCGACCCCCCCCATCCCGCCGGCACCGCTCCGGGCCGTCACAGTGAAGGAGAGCGCCCGGCGCTGATAGTCGTAGGGAGCGCCCTCCTTGGAGTGGACGGCCACGTCCACCACGTACTCGCCGGGAGCGAAGCGCATGGCGGGGCATGCGAGGCGCACGATGGCCTCGCCCTCGAAGCGGCCGGGGACGTAGCCTTCGAGGTCCGTGTTGGTGCCCCAGACCTCGAACCCCCGGGGAGTCGAGACGGCGACGCCGAAGACGAAATCATCGAGCGGCTGGTCGGCCCGGGCGCGGATCTCGAAGACCATGTCCTCGCCAGTCTCGAAGTGGTAGCGTTCCTCAGTTCTTGCAAGCATCCGGAGGGAGGTGATCTCGGCCTCCCGCGATCCCCAGCGCAGCTCTTCCGAGACCTCCTCGCCCGCCTGCTCACGCTCGCGCTTGGCCGCGCGGTGCTCTTCGCCCTCCTTCTCGGCCACCTCTTGGCGGTAAGCGTCGATCACCCGCCGGGGCTCGCCCACCAGCCGCTGATGGCCGTTCTCGACCCAGAGGACGCGGTCGCATACACCGTCCACGAGGTCGAGCGAGTGGCTGACCAGGAGGAGCGTCTTACCTTCCGCGAGGAATTCCTCGATACGGCGCAGGCAGCGGTGGGCGAAGGCCTCGTCACCCACGGCCAGCACCTCGTCCACCAGCAGGACGTCAGGGTCCGTGTGGACCGCCACGGCGAAGCCCAGCCGTACGTACATGCCGGAGGAGTAGTTCTTGACCGGCTCCTCCATGAAATCGCCGAGGCCGGAGAACTCCACGATCTCGGCATACCGGCGCTCGACCTGCTTGCGGGTCAGGCCCAGCACGGCGCCGTTGATGAAGACGTTCTCCCGCCCCGAGATCTCTGGATGGAACCCCGCACCCAGCTCGATCAGGGCGGCCACCCGTCCGGCCACCGTGATGCGGCCGGACGTGGGTTTCAGCATGCCGGCCACCAGCTTGAGCAGGGTGGACTTGCCCGAGCCGTTGCCGCCGATGATGCCGAAGGCCTCGCCCTTGGCCACGGAGAAGTCCACGTCCTCCAGGGCGGCGATGGCCTCCTCGGGCTTCAGGCCCCGGGTCAAACTGCGGCCCACGAGAGCGCTCTTGAGTGTCCGCAGCCGGTCGCCCGGCAGGGTCCGGCGGTAGAGCTTGGAGACGTGCTCGACCCGGATCGCATCCTCCGCGGGAGCGGCGGGCTCCGGAACGGCGTTGGGATCGGGATTGGGATCAGCGGGAATCATGCCGCCTCCACCAGCGTCTCCCGCAGCCGGTCGAACAGCCCCGCCCCCATCACCCAGGCGAGGAGGCTCACCAGGGCCATCT
>CAXTNS010000111.1:13375-13642 GCA_964245465.1 uncultured Thermoanaerobaculia bacterium | reverse complement strand
ATCCTGGAGCCCGCCCGTCGGCGGCTCCGCGAGATCCGTCTGGTGGAGGGCTTCGCGGAGTCCGTGGATTGGCAGGCGCGCCAAGTCTCCTGCCTGGGCGCCGTGAGCGGCGAGCGGTTCTCGGTTCCGTACGATCTCCTGGTGATCGCCGTGGGCACGGCCGTGGCAGACTATGGGATCCTGGGGGTGGCGGAGCACGCCCTCAAGCTCGCCAGCGTGGAAGATGCGCGGGCCATCCGGCGGGGCATCCTGGAGCAGTTCGCCCGC
>CAXTNS010000111.1:12493-13328 GCA_964245465.1 uncultured Thermoanaerobaculia bacterium | reverse complement strand
TCCCGAGCTCGTCCCCTTCGCCAGTGTCGTGCTCGTGGAGGCCTTGGGACGTCTTCTTACCAGTTTCGACGAGGCCCTCGCCGAGTACACCCTGCAGCACTTCGGGCGCGAAGGGATCGTGGTCCGCACCTCCGCGAAGGTCCAGGCGGTGGAGAAGGAGAGAATCCTCCTCCAGGACGGCGAGATCCTTCCCTGCGGTCTGGTCCTCTGGGCCGGAGGCAACGCGCCCGTGCCGTTCCTTAAATCCCTGGGCGTGCCCCTGAGTCCAAGGGGCCGGCTGCCGGTCGACGAATATCTCCGGGTGCCGGGCCATCCCGAAATCTATGCCGTAGGAGACTGTGCCTCCGCGGGGGATCCGGCCTTGCCCGCCACGGCCCAGGTGGCCCAGCAGCAGGGGAGCTACCTGGCTCGCGCCCTCGACCGGAACCGGCAAGACAAACCCGTCGAGCCGTTCCACTTCAAAGCCTCGGGCATGCTCGCCTACATCGGCGGGGGCGGGGAGCCTGGCTCTTCTGGCGTTCGGTCTATCTGACTAAGCTGGTCAGCTTCGCCAACAAGGTGAAAGTCCTGTTCGACTGGACCAAGGCCCGGCTGTTCGGACGGGACCTCAGCCGATTCTGATCCTCACGTCCTGACCCCCAGGAACAGATAGCTCGACAGGAGCGCAAACACGGCACCCGGGCTCCAGACCGCCACGGCGGGCGGGAGGGCCCCGGCCTCGCCCAGCTTGCTGAAAAAGGCGAAGATCCCCAGAAAGACGATGCCCAGGACAATCGAGATCCCGATGCCGTAGAGCGCTCCTTGGCGCCCGAGGCGGAAGGCGAAGGGGAGGGCC
>CAXTNS010000111.1:851-12483 GCA_964245465.1 uncultured Thermoanaerobaculia bacterium | reverse complement strand
GATCAGCGAGGTCACCGGCAGCGCAATCTTGTTTTGAAGCTCGACCTGAAGCTCGGGCACGGCCTGGCCGCTCTCCCGGAGCTCGCGGATGTAGTCCTTGAGCTCGCCGTAACGCATCTGCTCGGGCGGACGGATCTCCGAGTCGAAGTAGTCCGGAGTCTCCGGGTAGCGCACGATCTTCGGCTCCTGGAACCGGGTGTAGCCCGTCACGTCCACGCCGCTGGAGAACGAGCGCACCCAGCCGTTCGAGAACACCCAGGCATCGTCTCCCGCGTACTTGGCGCTCTCTGCCACGAGCCGCTGCGTGAGGCGGTGCTGATCGTCGAAGTCGAACACCTGGAGGCGCTGCAGGCTCGCCTGCTGCGGGTCGTAGTGGATGTAATTGTAGATGTACCGTCCCTGCCCGAACAGCCATTGCCGGTCGGCGCGCCGGTAGGTGCGGGCGGTCTCCCGGCCGTGCATGCGGTCCTTGAGCTTGGCGACCTTCTCGTTCGACGCGGGCAGGACCGACTGTTCGAGGTAGCCGCAGAAGAACGTGACCAGGAGGGCCGAGGCCAGGGCGGGCAGCGCGAGCCGGTACAGGCTCATGCCCAAGGCCTTGCAAGCCGTGATCTCGTTGGTCCGGGCGAGCAGGCTGAAGGTCATCAGAGTGGTCACCAGGACCAGGATCGGGGCGATCTCGTAGAACATCTGGAGGGACAAGTACTTGTAATAGTTCAGCACCAGTCCCAGGCCGACCTTGTTCTTGAGGATCTCGTCGATGTTCTCGGACAGGTCGAAGATGATGAACAGCGAGACTCCGGACAGCAGCACCAGCATGAACACCCAGGCGAACAGCCTCACCACGTAGCGGTCGAGGATGTTGGGGAAGACGATCCGCAGGCGGGGGAGGAGGAGCACTACCTGCGGGATCGTTCTCGGCTTTTTCCGCCGCTCCTCCTGCTCGGCCTTTTCTCTTTCCTCCAGCCGGCGCCGCCGCTCCTGCCGGGCTTCCAGCCGCCGGGCGCGGCGGACCTTCTTGATGAACAGCAGGCCACCCCAGACGTCCTCCCGGATCCAGCGGTCGATGCGGGACAGCAGCAGGCTCTTGTCCCGGTTGCGCCGGATGAGGAGGAAGACCCCGGTCACCGACAGCAGAATGTTGGGTGACCACATGGCGAGCCAGGCCGGGATCCGGCCATACCGGGCCGCCTCCTCGCCGTTGCTCAACAGGACGTAATACAGGATGAGCACGCCGATCGACATGGCAAACCCCGACGCCTTGCCACCCCGGCGGTTGTTGATGCCGAGGGGCAGGGCGAACAGGCCGAAGACCATGCAGGCGACCGGGATCGAGAACTTCTTGTGGATCTCGACGAGAGCGAGGTTGCGCTGCTCGTCGAGAGACGCGGGGTCTTTGAGGACCTCGCGCAGCTCCTCGATGGTCAGCTCGCGGATGCCCTTGGAGACTGAGATCTTCGCCTTCTGCTCGCTGGTGAACTGGTCTTCGAGGACCAGATCGAGGCGCTTGTGGCGGCTGATCTCATATCGGTCCGGGGCGTTCAGGTCCACCTTGTGGCGGATGGCGTTGTACAGGCGCAGGACGACCCTCTCGCCAGCCTCGTCCACCAGCACCTGTCCCCAGTCGGCGATGGTGATCTGGTTGTTCGTGCTGGCTTGGCTGGCCTCGGCGAGGAACACCCCCTTCCAGCGCTTGCTTCCCGGCGGCACCTCGAAGACGTAGACGACCTTGCCCTCCCATTCCTCATAGAAGACCCGCGGCTCGACTTGCTGGGAGATGGTCTGGGTGGCGATCTCCAGCCGGAGCACCTGGAGCGAGTGGTTGCCCCAGGGCAGGACGTACACCATCAGGAAGGTGTTGAGGAGGGTCAGGATCCCCGAGAGGATCAGGATGGGCCGGTAGAGGGTCAGCAGGCTCACACCGCAGGCCCGCATGGCGATCAGCTCGCTGTCGGACGACAGCCGGCCCACGGCGATCAGCGTGCCGAACAGCAGCGACATCGGCAGCGTCAGGACCACGATGTTCGGCAGCGTGTACAGCAGCAGCTCGCCGACGATCGATACCGGCAGCCCCCGGCGGATGATCATCTCCGCCGAGGCGAACAGGAAACGGATGAGAAGGATGAAGGTATAGACTAGGAACCCCAGCCCAAGGGGGCCGAGGATTTCGGTCAGTATGTAGCGGGTCAGCCGGCTCCTCACGGGCGCATTCTATGACGATCACCCTCGAACGGCGCTACCGTTTCAGCGCCAGCCACCTGTACCGCCGTCCGGAGTGGGACGAGGCCGAGAACCGCGCCCGCTTCGGCAAGTGCGCGAACCTGCCAGGGCATGGCCACAACTACCGCCTGTACGTCACCGTGCGGGGGGAGGTCGATCCCATCACCGGGTTCGTGGTCGATCTCGGCCGCCTCGACGCGCTGGTCCTGGAGCACGTGATCGAGCGGCTGGACCACCAGCACCTCAATGCCGCGCTGCCGGAGTTCGGCGAGGGCCAGTCCATCCCGTCCAGCGAGAACCTCGTCCTCTGGATCCACCGCGAGTTGGCGGACCGGCTGCCACAGGGAAGCGAGCTGGCCAAGCTGCGCCTGGAAGAGGACGAAGATCTGGCAGCCGGGTGGAGCGCCGGCTGACCCCAGGCGCGCCGCGTCCCTGCATTAACATAATCACCCTTATCAGACTGGATGCGCGGGCGGAAAAAGCCCGCTGAGCGCTCGGAAACCTACTTGCGCAGGTCGGTCAGGATCTGCTCCAGCGCGCGGATCAGGTCGTCCTTGTCGACCTCGCTCTGGCGGAACGTCAGGGAGAGATTGAACGTCCGGTCCGGAGCCTTGAACCGGAACACGTACGGCCTGCGGCGGCTGGACTTGCCGCCCTTGTCGGAGCGCCGCAGCCGCTGGCGCAGATCGTCCCGGTTGAGACCGCGGCGGGCTACCTCTTCCAGGAGATCGATCATCTCCTCCTCGCCGCCCGCCTTGAGCACCTCCAGCAGCAGCGACTTGGAGGTGATCCCCAGAGCTTGGACCGTGTCGCGCACCCGGGGCGGCATCTGCAACAGGGACAGGCCCTCCGTGACCACCGTGCGGGACTTGCCGACCGCTTCTGAGATCTCCTCGTGGGTGTAGCTGTGGGACTCGGCCAGCATCCGGTAGCCCTCGGCCTCTTCGAACGGCGTCAGATCCTTGCGCTGGAGATTCTCGATGAGAGCGATCTCGAGAGCTTCCTCGTCCGTGAGATCCATCTCGATGGCCGGCACCTCATACAGTCCCGCCTCCTGGGCCGCCCGGTAGCGCCGCTCGCCCGAGATGATCCGGAACAGCACGCCCGAAGGTCCGCCCTCCGGCCCTCCTGGTCTCGGACGGACCAGGATCGGCTCCAGCACTCCCTTGTCCCGGATCGAGGCCACGAGGTCGTCCAGGTCGCCCATGGTCGTCCTCGGCTGGCCGGGATCAGGCTCTATGGCGGACAGCGGAATCATCCTCCCGACCGGGGACTCGTGCCGCGCGGTAAGCTCCTCGACGAAGTGGTTGTCATGGCGCATCTTCACGCGTACGGGGAGGCCACGCTTGCGGGCGGGTTCAGACACGGCTCAACACCTCCTCGGAAAGACGGTAGTACTCGTAGGCTCCGGTGGACCGTGGTGCGAAGGTGAAAATCGACTCCCGGTAGGCCGGGCTCTCCTCCAGGCGGACGCTCTTGGTGATCACCGTCTCGAAGACCTTGACCCCGAACACCCGCTGGATCTGCTCGTAGATGTCCTTGGCCAGCAGCGTCCGCTTGTCATACATGGTGATCAGGGCGCCCAGGATCTGGAGCTGAGGGTTGGCTCGGACCTTGATCTTGTCGATCGTCTCGAGGAGGTCGTCCGTTCCTTCCAGGGCGAAATAGCTGGCCTGGATGGGGATCAGCACGTGGCTCGCGGCGACCAGGGCGTTGACGGTGATGATGCCCAGGGTCGGTGGCGTATCGATGATGACGTAGTCATAGTCGTCTTGGACCCGCTGGAGCTCGTCCTTGAGCCGGTAGTGGCTGTCCAACTCGCCGATGAGCTTGGCCTCGATCTTCGCCAGGGCGATGGTCGAGGGAGCGATGAAGAGGTTGTCCATCTTGTCCGCCGGCCGGACGATGTCGGGAAGGTGAGTCCCGTCCTGCGTGAGGGCGTCGTACATGGACGCCGAAAGGTCGTGGATGTCCAGGAAGGACATCGAGCTGTTGGCCTGGGGATCGAGGTACACCAGGAGCGTTTTTCTTGATTTACTGGCGAGGGCCGCGGCCAGGTTGATCGCGGTCGTGGTCTTGCCGACTCCACCCTTCTGATTGGCGATGGCGATGATCATAGGCGGCGGGCAGTCTATAAGAAAACGGACTCCCTGAGATCAACCCCGGTCCTGGACAAGGGCAATGTCGGCGCGCCGACATTGCCTCTAAACCTATGAAGATGTGATTCTTACGCGGAGATCACATCGTGTACTTACCGAGGTCGTCCGGGCTGATCTCCTCCAGCCACTTCTTGAGCTTCTCCTCGTCATTCGCCTCGGTGGCGAGATCGACCGCCTGGGCTTTGTCGAGCACGGCGCGCAGGACGAAGATGGGAGAGCCGGTGCGCAGAGCCAGGGCGATGGCGTCGCTGGGACGGGCGTCGATGGCGTGGGACCGGTCGTGGTTGTTCTCGTGGTTGCGGACGTGGATCACCGCGAAGAAGGTGCTCTCCTTGAGGTCGGAGATCACGATCTTCTCCACCGTCCCACCGAGTTGCTCCACCACGGAGCGCAGGAGGTCATGAGTCATCGGCCGCGGGGCCTCCACCCCTTCCAGCCGCAACGCGATGGCATTGGCCTCGAAGACGCCGATCCAGATCGGCAGGAATAACTGGCTCTGGATATCCCGCAGGATCACGATGGGGACGTTGGACGAGGGATCCAGCATCAGCCCTTTGATTTCAACCTGAAGCTCTTCATTGGGGTTGCTCATGCCCTATTCTGGGGCGCCGTGAGGCGCCAGGTCAAGGCGAATCGGGGATCAATTCAGGCTGGAATGGGGACGGCTGCGCGCCGGCCCAGGAGGCTGTAGGAGAAGGCGGTCTTGACCTGGACCCGGGTCACGCCGCCCAGAGGGACAGGACCCTCGGCGCCGAACTCGAAGTGGATGACACGATGGCAGGGGGTACGGCCCGTCTGGGTCCCCGGCTGTTTGCCCCAGCCGGTTACGATGACCTCGAGCTCCTTCCCCACCAGACCCTCGTTGACCTCGCGCTGGATTCCTTCCTGGAGCTCGAACAGGCGCTGCAGGCGCTCGGAGGCAGCGTCAGGATCCACCGCGCCGTCCAGACGGGGCGCCGCCGTGCCCGGACGCGGCGAGTACTTGACGGCATAGACCACCGAGAAGCGGACCTCGCGCATGAGGTCGAGCGTGCGCTGGAAGTCCTCTTCCGTCTCTCCGGGGAAGCCCACGATGAGGTCCGTGGAGAGCGCCAGATCCGGGCGAGCCCGCCGGAGCTGGCCCACGAGGTCGAGGTACTCGCTCCGCGTGTAGCCGCGCCCCATGCGGCGCAGGACGGGGTCGGAGCCCGACTGGACGGGCAGGTGCAGATAGGGGCAGATGTTCGCGTGGCGGCCCACCTGCTCCACCATGCGGGGCGTGAAGTCCCGCGGATAGGAAGTGACGAAGCGCAGCCGCTCCAGCCCCGGCATGCGGGCCACCTGGTCCAGCAGGTCCGCGAAGTCCCATTCGCCCCCGGGCTCGCGCCAGTGGTTCACGGTCTGGCCCAGCAGCTCGATCTCCTGGAAGCCATAGTCCAGGAGGTGCCGGACCTCGCGCAGGACGTCCGCCAAGGGCCGGCTGCGCTCCGGGCCCCGAGTCTGGGGGACGATGCAGAAGGTGCAGTTCTTGTTACACCCTTCGATAATGGTCACCATTCCCTTGTACTCACCGCTCCGGGAGACGGCGTCGATTTCGTACTGGCGCTCCTCCGGGAAGCCGGTGGCCACCACCCGCGCGCCGGCGCGGCGGCGGGCCACCACGTCCTGAAGCTCGCCGACCCGGGCGGGGCCGAGCACGAAATCCAGGTCCGGCACCCGGGCCAGGGCCCGTTCCCCTTCCTGCTGGGCCACGCAGCCGCAGAGGCCGATCAGGAGGTCCGGGTGGTCCTTCTTGAAGAGGCGGTACTCCCCCAGCCGTGAGTAGACCTTCTGCTCGGCCTTCTCGCGGACACTGCAGGAGTTGAGGAGGATGACGTCCGCCTCCCCCACTTCCCGCGTGGGGAGGATCCCCTGCTGCATGAGCTGGCCGGCCATGCGCTGGCTGTCCAACTCGTTCATCTGGCAGCCCCAGGTCTCGATGAAGAAGCGGCGGGGGAGGGTCATTTCCAACCTCCAACGAAAAACGGCGGTCCCACGGCCGGCGGCGGCTCGATGACCGGCGGCTCTATAGACTGTGGTGGAGCTCCGGCTTCCTTCTTCTGGGGCAGCTCTTCCGGCTCTTCCTCCTCCCCTTCCCGGAGCCAGCCGGGCATCACGTCCTTGGCTCTCCCCTCCTCCAGGAATTCGGCGAGCTCCTTCTGGGTCGCTTCCACGTCCAAGCGGGCCTGCCGGAGCCGCTCGAGCAACCGGTCCCACTCGGGCTTGATCTGGTTGTCCCGGGTGAAGGTGTCGCTCTCCAGATAAAACTTCTGCCGCAGCTCGGTGGCCTTCTGCTCCAGGTCCTTGACGTCGCCAGCCGCGTCGCGCCAGCGCTCGCGGATGTCGCGCGCCCGGCTGCGCCAGTACGCCTCGTCCTGGACCTCGCCGGTCGTGGGAGCCTGCACGGTGGTGGCCTTCTTGTCCTTCTTGGGATCCGCGATGGTGATCTGCCCCTTGCGCGCGTAGCCGGGCAGGGTCTTGTCGTTGATCACGTGCGCGGGCTGGCCGGCGTTGGCGCGCCGTTCCTTTTCGGCCCGGGCGGCTTCAACCAGGCTCTTCGGCGCGCCGTCGTCTCCAGGATCCACCACCACGGGTTGATCGTCCCGAGCCGGTTGCGCCTCCTGGGAAGGGGCCGGAGCGGCGGCCGGAGCCGGCTCCGTCGAAACGGCCGCTTCCTTGGCAGGCGGAGGGGTTGCCTCAGGGGTTTCCCGGGTCACAGGCTCCGGAGTCGTTCCGCGGCAGCCGGTTGCCAGGAAGGCCGCCAAGAGGATCCGGAGAAAGTTTCTAGGCGCGGCCATAGCGGTCTTCGAGCCTCACCACGTCATGAAGCTCCGGGGTGGAGACCTCGATGATGTCGCAGCCGTCCGCGCCCGCCACCATGCGGTGCCGGGTGCCGGGGGTGATGTGGTACGAGTCGCCGCCGCGGAGGGTCCGGCTCACCAGGGAGCCGTCCTCCTCCACCACCAGCTCGATCTCCCCCTCGGCGAGATAGAGCGTCTCGTCCTTGACCTCGTGGTACTGCAGTGAAAGGGCTTCGCCGGCGTTGACGTGAAGGATCTTGCCCACGTAGCGGTCGGTGTGCGCGAAGATGAGCTCGTAACCCCAGGGCTTGTCCACTCGGCGAATGGGAAAATGCATCCAGGAATCCTCTCAGAAAGTAGTCTCTACTCGGAGACGCGGGCCCGTGGCGTCACCCGGCACCCCAGGTAGCTGTCCAGGTGCTGCTGGACCTCCGCGGCCGTGCCGTGCTCCATGCAGCGCGCCGCCAGCTCGGCCAGGTCCGAGATGGTGACCTCCCGGATCCACGTCTTGACCTCGGGGATCTGGCGCGGGCTCATGGAGAGCCGGCGCAGGCCCAACCCCACGAGCAGCAAGGCGTAGCGCGGGTCCGCGGCCATCTCGCCACACAGGCTGACCTCGATACCCTGAGCCCGGCCGCTGTCGATGACGAAGCGTAGCATGCGCAGAATCGCGGGATGGAGGGGCTGGTAGAGGCTCGCCACGTGCTCGTTGTTGCGGTCCACGGCCATGGAGTATTGGATCAGGTCGTTGGTGCCGATCGAGAAGAAGTCGACCTCGCGGGCCAGCACGTCGGCGATGACGGCCGCGGCCGGCACCTCGATCATCACGCCCAAGCGTACGTCCCCCCGGAACGGCACACCCTCGCGAGTCATCTCTTCCTGGACCTCGGCCGCGAAAGCGCGGAACTCCCGCACCTCCTCAAGGGTGCTCACCAGCGGTAGCATGATCCAGAGGTCGCCGTAGAGACCGGCCCGGTAGAGGGCCCGGATCTGGCTGCGGAAGACCTCGGGACGCGCCAGGGTGAGCCGGATGCCGCGCAGGCCCAGGACCGGATTCTCCTCCTCGGTCGCCATCATCTCGCGGGCAAGCTTGCGACCACCCAGGTCGTAGGTACGGATGATGGCCGGGTGAGGGGCCGAAAGCTCGGCCAGCCGGCGGTAGATCTGGACGTGCTCGTCCTCCGTGGGCATGTGCGGGCTCTTCTCGATGTAGAGGAACTCGCTACGGTAGAGGCCGACCCCGTCGGCGCCGAAGACGTTGACCTCGTCAACCTCTTCCGGGAGGTCGATGTTGGCCATCAGGCGGATCTCGACCCCGTCGCGGGTCACCGCCTGAAGCTCTCGGGTGGCCAGGAGATCGCGGTCCCGCCGCTCGATCTCTTCCTTGCGGGTACGGTACCGGGCCACGACCTCCTCGGTGGGATGGAGGATGATCGTCCCGGTCTCGCCGTCCACGATGACCGGAGCCTCGTCCCGCACCCGGCTCATGATGCCCCCGAGCCCGGCCACGGCCGGCAGGTTGAGCGAGCGGGCGATGATCGTGGTGTGAGAGGTCCGGCCGCCGCTCTCGATGGCAAAGCCGATCACCTTCTCGCGGCCCAGCCGGATAGCGTCCGAGGGCGTCAGGTCGTCGGCCACGATGACGACGTCGTCCGGCATCTCCGAAAGCTCGTGGTGGTGGATGCCCTGGAGGCTGCGCAGGAGATGGCGGCTGACGTCGGTCAGGTCTTCGCTCCGCTCGCGCAGGTAAGCGTTATCCATGTTGGCGAAGCGGTTGTCGAGCTCTTCGGCCGTCTTGTGGACCGCCCACTCGGCGTTGACGTGCTGGGTGCGGATGCGCTGCTCGACGCGGCCCAGAAAGGCGCGGTCGGACAGCAGGAGGACATGGGCGTCGAAGATCGCCGCCAGGTCGTCCCCCAGGTCCTCTTCCGCTCGCGCCCGGATGCGGTGCAGCTCCTTTTTGGCATGCGAGGCCCCCTCGTGGAGGCGGGCGATCTCCGCGTCCACCTGGTCTTCCTGGATGTGGAACCGGAAGACGTCGGGCCCCCGGGTCTCGATGCACACGACGCGGCCGATGGCGATGCCGCCGGAGACTCCCATTCCCTGCACGATCTGCATTTCGGCCTCAGGCATCAGATCTCTCCTCGTCAGCTCTCCTCATCGAACCGGTTGGCGATGAGCGTGGTGACGGCCCGCAGGGCGTCTTCCTCGTCCTGCCCCTCACAGCGGATGGTGACCTGGCTCCCCTGCCCCGCCGCCAGAAGGAGGATGCCGAGGATGCTCTTGGCGTCGACCTCCTCGCCGTCCTTGACCACGGTGACCCGGCTCTGGAATCCGCCGGCCGTGTGCACCAGCTTGGCCGCCGCCCGCGCGTGCAGGCCCAGGCGGTTCACGATCTCCGTCTCCCGCTCGATCATTTCGCCTTGGGCTCCCCGGCCGCAGGCATCACGCATCGCCGGTTGTTGACCAGGTCCCCCGCCAGGCAGACGCTCTTCTGCCCCTTGGTCTGGAGCGCGCGCGCCAGGTCGGTGACGCTGGTCTCGTCCGCCTCGGCCTGGCAGGCCAGTCGCAGCACCATGGGCAGGTTGACGCCCGTCAGCACTTCCACCTTCCCTGCCTGGAAGAAGGTCATGGCGAGGTCGCACGGCGGGCCCCCGTACATGTCGGGCAGGCTGAGCACGCCTTCCCCCGCGTCGAGCCGCGCCAGAGCCGCGGCCACCTTCCCCCGGGCCTCGTCGAAGCCTTCGCTCCAGTCGAGGGACAGAGCCTCGAACCCGTTGAGCCGGCCCGAGATCACGTTCGCCGCGGACAGGAGCTCCCGGGCCAAGCCCCCATGCGTCAAGATCAGTTTGCCGATCATCGTCAGAATGCCACCAATGGGATAACTCCGCGGCCCGAGTCCGCGATTCCTGAAGCTGAGTCCCTAGGGCGGTACCTAGCGCGAGATGTCCCTGTGGATCACCCGCGACGGCCAGCCGCGCTCGTCCAGCGCCTCCCGCAGCCTTTCTGTGACAGCCACCGACCGGTGCCGCCCGCCCGTGCAGCCGATCGCCACGGAAAGATAGCTCCGGTTCTCCCGGCGGTAACGCGGCAGGAGATACGCCAACAGGTCCGAGAGCCGGCCGACCACCTCATGGAAATCCGGCTGCCGGTCGAGGTAGACCCCCACACCCTCATCCTGCCCCGTCTGCTCCCGCAATCCTGGAACGAAGTGAGGGTTCGGCAGGAAGCGCACGTCAAACAGCAGATCCGTGCCGTACGGGATACCGTATTTGAAGCCGAAGCTCACCAGGGATACTACCATCCCCGGCTCCTCGCCGGGGCCGGTCGCGAAATCGCGGTAGACCTGGCTGCGGATCTCGTGGATCGACCATTCGCTGGTGTTGAACACCATGTCCGCCTTGTCGCGCAGCTCGGCCAGGACCTCCCGCTCCCTTCGGATGCCCTCGATGACCGGCTGGTCCGGGGCCAGAGGATGGGGTCGGCGAGTCTCCGAGAAACGCCGCACCAGCACCTCGTCCGAGGCTTCCAGGAAGAGCAGCCGCGGATCGATGCGGTCGCGGTCGATCTCGGCGAACAGGCGCGGGAACTCCTCGGCGAAGCCGGGAGCGCGGACGTCGGTCACCACAGCGATCCGGTCGTTGCCCCGCACCAACTCCAGGGGGTTGTCAAGAAAGGTGCGCAGCAGGGGCAATGGGAGGTTGTCGACCGTGTAGTACGAGAGGTCCTCGAAGCACTTGGCGACTATGCTCTTCCCGGAGCCGGAGAGGCCCGTGATAATAACGAGTTTGGCTTTAGCGATTATTGCCTTTTCTGTTTCGCTCAAGCTGGGCCTCGAGTTTCCGGGCAAACTCCCGGGCGGAGTGATGCCCCTGGAGCTTCAGGACATGATTGCGGGCCGCGATCTCCACCAGGATGCTGACGTTGCGCCCCAGTGCCACCGGCATCCGGATGTACGGGCACGGCGTCTCCAGGATCTCGTACAGGGTCTCGTCCAGACCCAGCCGGTCATAGGCCCGGCCGTCCTGCCAGTGCTCCAGCTCGATCACGAGGTCGATCGTGGTCCGCTCGCGCACGGAGGCCAGGCCGAACAGGTCCTGGACGTTGATGATCCCGATCCCCCTCAACTCCATGTGGTGCCTCAAGGGACCCTCGCTGTAGCCCACCAGCTCGCCGTTGGGATAGCGCTTGACCTGCACCCGGTCGTCCGCCACGAGGCTGTGACCGCGGGTGATGAGGTCGAGCGCCGACTCGCTCTTGCCGACGCCGCTCTCGCCGATCAGGAGCACGCCCAGGCCGTAGATCTCCAGCAGGACCCCATGAAGCGAAGTCGATGGGACCAGGTGATCCTCCAGAAAAAGGCTGATCCCCTTGATGACGCTGGACGACAGGGACGGCGAGGAGAGCACGGGCCCCTCGCGGTTCTGGCACAGG
>CAXTNS010000111.1:467-841 GCA_964245465.1 uncultured Thermoanaerobaculia bacterium | reverse complement strand
GGCTTGATGTAGGCGTAGTAGCCGGCGAAGGCGAGGCCCGGCTTCTGCACCCGTGGATGGGTGATCGGATTATCGAGGTGCGATTCGCCCGAAATCACGGAGAGGTGGAGGTAGTTGAGCTCCTCCCCCAGAAGCTCCGCGACGCGCACGGTGCCGCCCAGCGTGCCATATTCCATCCGGTTCAGGTCCCTTGTTCCTGGAGGAGATCGTACACCGCCGCGGGATCGCGGAGGGCGAGGATCTTCTCCGCGTGCTGGCCCGCCCGCACCCAGCGCGAAAGGGCGGCCAGGACCTGCAGGTGCTCGGCCGGCGAGCCGCTGGGCGAGACCACCAGGAACAGCACCTGGACCGGCTTGCCGTCGGCGGCCCCGAAG
>CAXTNS010000111.1:0-457 GCA_964245465.1 uncultured Thermoanaerobaculia bacterium | reverse complement strand
TCGACGCCCTCCCCTGCGGGCATTGTCAACCCCACGGCAACGATGCCCCGCGCGAGCCCCGGCAGCTTACAGTGCGGGATGGCGATTCCCGAGCCGATGCCCGTCGTGCCGAGCTGCTCGCGCTCCCAGAGCTTCTGGAACAGGTCCTCGCCGCTCGCCACCAGCCCCCGCTCCACGACGCGACCGGCCAGAGCGCGTAGGACCTCTTGGCGGTCCGTGGCCGGCAGATCGGTGAAGATCAGGTCCGGACGAGTCAGCTCCCCGAGCAGCACCACACCTCTACAGCTCGGGGGCGATCAGCCCGTAATGCTGGTCCTTGCGCTTGTACAGGACGCTCAGGCGGTCGCTCGTGGAATCGCGGAAGACCACGAAGCCGTGCTCCGCGCCATCGAGCTCGATGGCGGCCTCCTCGATGGTCATGGGCTTGATGGGCACGTGGGTGGTCTCGATGACCCGC
>CAXTNS010000110.1:8875-13709 GCA_964245465.1 uncultured Thermoanaerobaculia bacterium | reverse complement strand
GCCCACGATCCCCTGCCCCACCGGCACCCGCAGGCCGCGGATGTCCCCCGCGGCGCGCCCCCGGACCACGCGGAAGAAGAGCTCGCGCCGCTCCTCGTCGAGTTCCCAGACGGAGCTGGTCTCGGCCCGGCAGACCTCCTCGGCGTTCTCCAGCGCCAGCTCCAGCACGGTGCCGAGGTCGAGCGTGCCCGAGAGCTTGACGCCGATGTCGAGCAGCGTCTCGTACTCGGACAGCCGGCGGTCGGATTCGAACGGCGGCCCGGGCGCTGTTTGATCAGGAAAACGTCCTTCGGGTTCCGTGGCGATCATCGCTCTCGCCTCCTGTCGTTCTCTCCAGACACCTTCCGTCAATCCTTGTTCAGGCGCTCAAGGCTTCGAGGTCGCGGAGCAGCTCCGCCACCGAGCGGTAGCGCCGTTCAGGGTCTTTTTCGAGACATTTGAGGATGGCCGTCTCCAGCGCGGGGGGGATCTCCCGCCAGCGCGAGCTGAGCGGCGGCGGCACCTCGCGCAGGTGCTTGACCATGATGTCCATGGCCGACGGTCCGTCGAACGGCAGCGCGCCGGTGAAGATCTCGTAGAGCGCGATGCCGCAGGAGTAGAGGTCCGACCGGGGATCGGCCTCGTGACCCTGGAGGATCTCGGGCGCCAGGTACTGGGGCGTGCCCACGATGAAGCCGGCCTGGGTCTGCCCCGGGGCCATGCGGTCGAACGGACGGGCGATGCCGAAGTCCATGAGCTTGGCGTTGCCCGTGGGCTCCAGGATCAGGTTCTCGGGCTTGATGTCGCGGTGAAGCACGCCCACGGAGTGGGCCGCCGCGAGGCCTCCGCAGAGCTGCTTGGCGAGCCGCAGGCCGGCCGAATAAGGCAGCCGGCTCGCCTGGTCGCCGCCCGTGTGGTCGAGCATGTAGCGCAGGGTGACGCCCCGCACGTACTCCATGGAGATGTAGGGCACGCCGTCGATCTCGCCGAAATCGTGCGTGCGCAGCACGTTGGGATGGGTGATCTTCCGCGCCAGCTTGATCTCGCTCTTCAGCCGTTCGAGCTGGGAGCGGTCGCCCCAGAGGTCGCGCTTCAACATCTTCAGGGCCACGAGATCGTCCAGCTCGCGGTCCCGCGCCTTGTAGACGATACCCATGCCGCCCGCGCCCAGCACGGAGAGGATCTCGAAGCGCTGGCCCACGAGGGCTCCCGGCGAGATGCCCGAGAGGGTGGCCCGCGAGGCGGCGTCCAGCGTCTCGGCCTCCGGCCCCAGCTTCTCGCGAGTCAGGCGCGTGACCATGGCCGGGCTCAGCACGTAGAGCGGCTGGGGCGTGATCACGCCGCGCCGGGGAGCCAGTCGGTAGCCGGACTGCTCGAAGGTCTCCTTCAACTCGTCATGCACCTCGCGGGAGAGCAGCAGCTCCCCGGCGGTCGCCTCGCGCAGGAGGCTTTCGATCTGCTGGACGGGCAGGCCCACCAGGGCGCGCTCCGCCCGCTCGCCCCAGGTGACGGGACCCGTGACCGCCCGGCCGGCCGCCATGGCCGCCACGGGCGTCTCGGGATTGTCACCTTCCGGCGAGCCGAGCACCTGCGCGGCCACCGAGAGCGCCCGGAAGCCCCGGCTCGGACCCTCGAAACGGGCGAGCACGCGGTGGCCGGAGATGGCCTCGATCTGCCCGCGCCCCTTGGCGACGGCCGAGGTCACGCGCTCCAGGTCCGAGGCCAGGCGCGCCAGGACCTCCCCAGGGCCGCTGTCCGCACCGCTCGCACTGCCCGCGGCGCGCGCGTACTGGCGCAGCTCGATCGCCAGGAGCAGCACCTCGCGGCTCTGGGCCTCGCCCAGGACGGCCCGCGCCTGCGCCGGCTCCGGCAGGTTGCGGGAGAGCTCGGTGACGTAGGCCTCCATGTCCCGCTTCTCGCGCAGGTCGGCCAGCAGCTCGTGGAAGGCATGGGCGAGCCGGCCCACCTCGTCCGTGCGGTCGGAGTCGATCTTCTCGTCGTACTCGCCCTGGCGAGCCTTTTCCGCGGCGGCCACGAGCTGGCGCACGGGCGCGAGGGCGCGCCGTGTGAAGGCGAAGGAGAGGAACGGCGCCAGGAGGACCGCCGCCAGGCCGGCGCCCAGCAGGACGTTCTGGATCTGACGGTAGGCGGCCAGCTCGCGGTCGAGCGAAGCGAGGGCCATGGCCGCGCCAACCGGCTTGCCCTGGGCGTCGAGCAAGGGCGACTCCTGGACGAGCCAGGGATCGCCATCCAGCGTCAGCTCGGCCTGGGGGATGGCGCGGCCGGTCCGCAGGGCCTCCCCCATCCCGCGCGCTTCCGAGGAAAGCGCGGCCGTCAAGCTGCGCGCCGTGCGCTCCGGCAGCGTGGTCGCCATGACCTCCAGCCCCCGCTCCCCGGTGACGAGGACGGCCATGTCCGCCCCGCTCACGCGGTTGACCTCGCGGGCCGAGTCGTCAGTGATGGCGAAGCCCGTCACCAAGTAGCCGAGCACGGTGAACTGCTGGGCCACCGGCACGGCCACCGCGTAGTAGAGGCGGTTGCCCTCCCGCCAGACGCCCGCGGCCTCGAACTCCGCCAGGGCCTTGGCCACCAGGGGACGCTTGGAGAGGTCCCCGCCCACGGCGTTGGGATTGTCCGTCCGGGCGGCCACGCGGCCGTTCGGGTCGAGCAGGATGGCGAAGTCGAACCCCAGTTCCTTCTGGCCGTCCGACAGCTTGTCGAGAAGCGAGGCCGTGTCCCGCGTCTGCGCGGCTTCGGCGAGATAGGCGACCAGGTTGGGATCGGAGACGAACAGGCTGGAGATCAGCTTCAGCCGTTCGTACCGCTCTTTCTCGTAGGTGGACTGCACCGAGGCGCTGCTCTTGAGCGAGTCGGCCGCGGCGTCGCGGGCGATCCGCCGCAGCAGCAGGGAGGTCACGGCCACCGCGCCCCCCACCAGCAGGGCGATCAGCAGCGAGGTGACCAGGAAGATCCGGGTCTCCAGCGACAGGCCGGTACGTTTAGTTGTTGTAGCGGTCACGTTGCGACCGGAAGTAGGACTGCCCCAGTTTGTTGAGGTGGGCCGGGATCAGCGGCCGCACGATTTCGACGCGGGCCATGACCGGCCCGGCGACCTTCGCCGGCAGCTCGGCGTCCACGGTCCAGGGATCGGCCTGCTCGTGCCACACGGTGAGCTTGCCGGGACCGCGAGGCAGGCCCGTGAGCACGAACTCGCCCTGGGCGTCCGGCGAGACGTAGTAAGGCGTGCCCAGCACCAGGATGTAGGCGACCATGTCGTGGTGCACGTTACAGAAGACGCGCACCAGGCCCGGCTCCTCGAAGCGCTTCTCCTTGCCCGGTCCCTGCCGGTAGAGGCCGAGATCGAACTGGTTGGGTGAGGAGACGGAGAAGACGTTGTGGAGGATGGGGTCCTGGTTGGGGAAACGCACGCGGCTCCCCTTCGGCACCACCAGGACCCGCGGAACGAGCTCCTTGCGCTTGGTCACCATCTCGAACGGCGTGTCGGGCGGGCGCGAGGACTGAGGACCCGCGGGCTCGAAATACACCACGGCCTGGCGCACGTCACTCCCCTTGGCCGGCCCCTTGCCTCCCTTGGCGAGGAGCTGGACGCGTCCGCGGATCTCCTCGGAGTGGAGGGGGAGGGCAAGGAGGAGCAGAGCCAGGAGGAAGGCTTTCCTCACCCTAGATCCTCCACCGCAACGTCGTTAGAAACTCGTTGTTCTCCCGCTTCGAACCGTTTCCCAGGATGAAGCGGTTGTCCTGGTACTCGACCGTCAGGTCCACGCCGGAGAAGATGCCCAGGCGCAGGCCGGCGTCGATCTTCTCCCAGTCCCAGAAAAGGCTGGGGCTCGGGTTCCCGCGGCGCGTGGGACGGGACCGGAAGTCGTTGTCGAGCTTCGAGTAGCGCACGGCCGGGGCGATGAAGGTGAAGAGCTGGCGGTCGCCCACGGCCCACACCAGGGGCAGCTCGAAACGCCAGGCGAGCTCCCCCTCGATGCCCGTGCGCGGCAGGCCGGCGACCTCCTGGTCCACGTACTGGCCGAAGAAGGAGAGGCCGCCCAGGTAGACCCAGACGTTGGCGCCGAATTCCTCCTTGTCGTCGCCCGAGATCGGGAGCGGCGGATCATTGTCGACCGGCCCGTTCAGCACGTCCAGATCGCCGCCGTAGAAGGTGCCCTCCAGCTCCACCGTCTCCGCCAGCTTGCGCCGGTATCCCCACGCCAGGAGGTCCAGGCCGTTCCTCCCCGACTCGTCGGCCCAGCGGTAGCCCACGCCCGCGCCGGACTCCAGGCCGCCGTCCACGTCCAGGTCCTCGACCTCGGCGTCGTAGAGGATCACGATGCCGGTCCCGAGCTCGGGATCGGGGTTGGCCCGCAGCAAGGCCGGCGTGCCGTTGTCCCCCGCCAGGGCGTTGGGATCGCGAATGAAGAGGGGGTTTCCCTGGCTGGCGGTGAGCTTCACGTAGAAGTGGCGGCCGAGGTTGAGCCCCAACTCGGCCCCGGTGTCCTCCATGCGGTTGAAGGCGGTCGAGACCAGGCCGTAGCTCTCCAGGTGGCGGTCGTCCTGGCGCTCGAACTTGGGCATCTTGCCAATCTTCAGATAGACCCCGCCCCGTGGCGGCAGAGCCGCGGGCTCGGGCTCGATGCCGAAGCGGATCCACGCCTCGTCCACGTCCACCTTCTTGTCGCTGGACGTGGGATTACGGTCGTAGAGATCGATGAAGTCGACCTTGCCGTGGGCGGCCAGGCCGTCGCCCCAGACCGCGTCCACGAGCAGGGCCACGTTCGACAGCTCGAAGTGGGAGCCGGGGTTGACCGTCTCCTCGAACCCCTGGGTCTGGCCGACCGGGAGCTCA
>CAXTNS010000110.1:8502-8865 GCA_964245465.1 uncultured Thermoanaerobaculia bacterium | reverse complement strand
ACCGGGAAGCGGTTCTCCTCACTGTTCCGGAAATTCGCCTTGGCCTCGAGGCCGAACGACAGCCGCGGCCTCAGGCTCCCCTCTTCCGACGGCGTCGATTCCTCCGCCGGCTCCTGCGCCGCCGAAGCCATAGGGCTGTACAAGCCCGCACCGAGCACCAGCAGGATGCACCATCCCTTGCGAGACTTCCACAGCGCCATCTGTCCGGACCTCCCGAAGACCTTACGGAACTGGGCCGTAGCTTAGATGGATGCCGCTTGTCAGTAAAGGGAGATGAGGATCTTTATCTGTGGAAATGTAGGGGTGGCCCCACCAGGCAGCCCACGGTGGGGGGGGTAGGGGCCCCCCCCCCCCCGGCCGGCC
>CAXTNS010000110.1:2370-8492 GCA_964245465.1 uncultured Thermoanaerobaculia bacterium | reverse complement strand
CCCCTACAGGAGAGTGCGACAAGGCGAGCGTCACACCGCGGCGTAGCGGCGGCGGTCCCGCAGCTTGCGCGCCACGAACACGGCACCCACCACCCACAGCGGCACCGTGAAGAGGCCCATGCGGACCCGGGTCTTCAGCAATCCCTTGACGTTCGACTTCATCTTTCCCATTGACGTTCCTCCTGGAGGCCGCGGCCACCGGTCGAGAATTTCTGGTTGGATCGGCGGCGGGTTGTCCCTCAACGGCGCCTCCGACTGCACTAGGGAGAGTGCAAGGCAAGTGCCAAAAAGGTCGCTCAAACGAGCGATAATCTTCTTTCTTGGAGGGGAGACCTGTGATCTCATCGGAAGAGTTCCGCAAAGCGCTACGCCACTTTCCCGCCGGGGTAACCATCGTCACCGTCCAGGTGGACGACCGGAGACACGGTCTCACCGTCTCCGCCTTCGCCTCGGTGTCGGCCGAGCCGCCGCTGATCATGATCATCATCGAGAACCGCCACCATGCCCACGCGCTGCTGGAGGAGCCGGGGGCGGTCTTCGCGGTGAACATCCTGGGCGAGGACCAGTCGGAGCTGTCGAACCGCTTCGCCTGGGTCAAGGACGAGGACCGTTTCGCCATGGGCAACTGGTCCACGGCCACCACGGGCGCCCCGATCCTGGTCGACGCCCTGGCCTGGCTCGACTGCCGCATCCATGCCCGCTATCCCGCGGGATCGCACACGATCTACGTGGGCGAGGTGGCCGCCAGCAGCGTGCCCGTCGAGGAGGCACCGCCGCTCGTCTACTGGAACCGGGGGTACCGCAAGCTCCGGCTGCACGAAGAGCCCCCGGCGTGACGCAGTCGGCCTGAATACGTCGCATTGGGTATGTAGGACGATTCACTACTGTTTTGTCCTGAAAGGAGCCCTGCATGCCCAAGTTCGTGCTGCGCCTGGTCATCGCCTCTTCTCTTCTGCTGGTCCTGGCCCTACCGGGTCAGCTCGCCGCCATACCCCCGGACGGGGATTGTGGCTGCACCATTTATCCAACCTTCACCGAACAAGGAACCGTCGTCTCGTTCGTAACCCCCGTATCGACGGCCTGCTCGCAGCTCTCCAGCTCCGCCGTCACGGCCTCCACGCAGCGAGCGAACAGCCGTTGTGTGGCTGAGGGCTTCATTCGATCCTGTAACAGGGACCTCTACGTAGCGTCCTGCGTCCCGTCTTCGGGAGGAGGATGGGAGCGCACCTGGTCCGTGACCTTCGGCTGCTGGGTCTGCGCCTGAAGCCGGCTGGACGGCGGCGTCCTTGGACCGGAGGCCGCCGTCCCTGTTCAGTTGTCAGCCGGTTTCACGTCCTCTTCGATGCGTTAGCTTGTCGTATTTGTACCTTGGAGTCAAGGTATCCTCTTGACTTTGACCTGAGGATTCATAATTCTATGCGCGCATCATCAATCCGGGGCGAATGGGCTCCGCAAGGAGAGACAGGCCATGCTGAACGAGCCGCACGGGACGCATCCCCAGAAACTCACCGCCGCGCCGCCACCGCGCACGGTGCAGCCGCCCGTGCACGCCCCCGAGTTTCCGCCGCGCACCTGTCGGCGGTCCGCGCGCGACCGTGAGTTTCTGCCGCGCACCCTCGCGCGGCCCGTGCACACCCCTACGCGGCTCGTGCGCGACCCTGAGTTTTTGCCGCATACGCGTCGGCGGCGCGTGCACGACCCTGAGTTTCTGCTGCACACCCCTGCGCGGCTCGTGCGCGACCGTGAGTTTTTGCTGCACAGGCGTGAGTGGCGCGTGCGCGGCCCCGAGTTTCTGCCGCTCGGCCTTGAGCGGCAGCGAAAGGAAAGGTGGCCCGCCATGTAGAGAGGAGACAAGAAGGAAAAAGGCATAGCCCATAGCAGCCTGCCCCGGACAGTCCGGGGGAGGGCTCAATTAACCAAGCTGCAGAAACGAAAGGAGAAACACCATGCCCACAGTTACATCGTTCCCAGATTTCATGGCTTACTGGGACCGCATGCTCAAAGCGGTCCGCAACAACCAGGAGAACCTGCCCGACCTCTCCGGTCTGGTGGGACCGCTGGACGCCCTGCTGGAGGAAGCCCGTGAGTTGGAGGCCGACAAGGCGGAGGCGCGGTCTCTGCTCAGCCAGGCGGCCAAGCGCACCCGGACCTTGATCCCCGAGGGCCGGGCCGCGGCCGCACGCCTGAGGGACGCGCTGAAGGTCCATTTGGGAGGCCACAACGAGGCGCTCGTCCAGTTCGGGATCGCGCCCCTGCGGACCCGCCGCGCCCCCAAGCCGGCCGATCCGGAGCCTCCGAACCCGCCGGTCCCGGTCTCGACGCCGGAGTAGGTCCATGGCAACACCCTGGGAGGGCGTGCATCTGCGCGTCCTCCCCGCTGCTCTTTGACAACTTAATCTATCCTTCCAAGCCGGGACCGGCATTGGCCGGGGTCCGTCCCTCCCGCCTGTTACCCGTGCGCGCTGTCGTGGAAGCGAACGAGGTGCCACTGCTATTTGGAACCAACGCAGGAATCAGGCCGGGCATTCGTCAGCCGCGGTATCGCGGGCTCCGTGGTCATGCTTAATCTTCTTCGATTCCGCGATGTTGCGGGTTACTCGGCCACACCCGAGCTTGCGCCGACTGAAGCGATCAGCGGCGAGCAGGCGTTTCAACTCTACGTCGCCCTACGATGCACGGATCGCGCGCCGCGCTCCTCAGCCTTCCATATTTCCCCACTGCAAGAGGTCCTTGGCTTCTGCGTGAACCTCGATGCTGTTGCCCGACAGGAGATTGGTCACCAGCCGTGTGCGCGTCGACGAGGAACGCACCCGGATGCCTACGCCGCCGTTTCCGCCGTTCTGCTCGAACCGGTTGGACATCAGGACCGCCGAATCCGAAGCCAGGGAAGCCCCTCCCAACCCACAACCTTCGAACAGGCAGCCGGTGACCATATGGTGGTTGCCCCAGACTTCCGGACCCGGCGGGACGGGCACCGGATCGTCCGCCTTCCCGAAGATGTACAAGCCCCAGCATTTGGATTGGCTCAGGACCGTATCCTGAATCCTCCAGTGGTACCCGTTCCGGTGCATGACGATGCCGAAGTGGTTGAGGAACTGGCAGCGCTCAATGAAGACGCCCATCGAAAAAAGGTTCGGGCGGCTGCCGTAGATCCCAGCCAGGAACCCCGAAACCGATGTGTCCCTGATATAAAGCAGATCGGCGCCTGATACGTCGATGCCGATGTTTTGCCCTTCGGCCGCGTTTCCAATGGAAAGGTCCCGGATTGTGACATTGCGGGCACCCGGCTGGAGACGGATGGCGGGCAGCTTCTCATCGGTCAACCCCTTGAAGCTCAACCTGCCGTCCCCGTTGATGCCCGTCCCGGCGAGGGTGAAACGGTTGGGAAGACACAGCGGCTGGGACACCGGACATTCCATGTCGATCACCAGAGTGCCCCGGCCGAGCTCTGTATTTCCCACCGCCCACAGGAAGCAGGGCAGCTTCTCCAAGTTATCGCCCAGAACGGGCGCGATCTCGCTTAGAAAGTAGTAGCTCTTGCTGGTCAGCGGGAGAGCCAGGGCCTTCTCCACTACATCGGGACAAGCGAGATTCGCACCGATGTTATCGATGTCGGGCAGACTCCCCTCGAATTTCGCGAACTGATCGAGATTGCAATTCGTCCGAGGCACGCGATCTGTGGGACCGCCAGAATCTTGGACCATAGGGCACCTCCTGGCTTCTGAGACTCGAAGATATATGGAGGAATGGCGGAAATTCAGGGCTTGAGGGTCATTCCCCTCCTCTCCTGGGGGCTTCTCCTCAATACCGTAGCCGCCCGTCGCGAAGGGTGAGGCGCCGGCATTCCCGGAGTCTCCGGAGTCTGACGCTTTCAGGGCTCCGGCGATGGTACCGGCGAGACCGCACCGCGGGAGGGAGAGGCCGCCCCCATCCGCACCGCCATGACGTGGAAACCCGCCCAGAGAAGGAAGCCCAGGGTGCCGCACGCATACCAGAGCACCTCCGGCCCCAGGTTCTGGTAGATCCAGGTGCCCACCAGAGGCGCCACCACGAAGGCCAAGGCGAAGGACAGGTTGAGCAGGCCCATGTAGGCGCCCCGGCTCTCTTCCGGCGCCCGGTCGGCGAGGGCGCTCGACACGATGGGGAACACCAGCATCTCCCCCACCGTCCACACCGCGATCGTGAAGACCACGTAGGCGAAACCCGACCCGAACGGCAGCAGGCCCAGGCCGGCGCAGAACAGGAACGCGCCCACGCCCGACACCTTGAGCGGGTCCCGCCTGGACAGCGAGTGGACCAGCACCATCTCGAACAGCACGATGAGGATGGTGTTCGTGGCGAGCGCCAAGCCGATCCGCGCCTCGGAGAAGCCCTGGATGTCCCGCAACGACAGCGAGAAGGTGCTGGCGATCTGGAAGGTCACCAGGTTCAGGAAAAACATCAGGCCGAAGACGCCCAGCGCCTGCGGATCCCGCCAGGGCGAGACGGACGCGGCCGTCACCGACATCTCGGCTGTCCGGGGCACGATGCGCAGCGGCCGTCCCCGGAAAGCGACCAGGAGCAGGCCCGTGGCCAGGAGGCAGGTCACGCCGTCCACCACGAACAGCCAGCCGTAGTCGCGCAGCGCCAGGAACCCGCCCACGGTGGGGCCGAGGGTCATGCCGAGGTTCACGGCGAGGCGCAGGAGGGCGAAGCTGCGTGCCCGCTCCCCGGGATCGCTCGCCGCCGCCAGGGCTGCCAGGTTCGCCGGGCGGAAGATCTCCCCCACGAAGCTCAGGGCCACCGTCATGGCCGAGATCGCAAGCCGGCTTTCGAGATGGCCGACCGCCAAGAATGAGAGCCCGGTGAGAGCGAGGCTCGCCTTCATCACCGCCAGGGGATCGAACCGGTCGCAGAGCCAGCCCCCGAAGTACGAGGCCACCACGGCGCCCAGGCCGTAAAGCGCCAGCGTCTGGCCCGCCTGGGCCGTGGTGAAGCCCCGCTCCTTGGTCAGGTACAGGGCCAGGAACGGCATCACCATCGTGCCGCTGCGGTTGATCAGCGTGGCAATCGAAAGCAGCCAGACCGGGCGGGAAAGTCCCGAGAAGGCGTCGCGGTAGGCGGTGGCGATCGAACGAAACATAATGGTTCCGGCTTAGACTTCCCTCGCATGAACAGGAAGACAACGATGGCCGGGATCTTATCCCTCATCCTTGCCCTGCTCTACGAGGCCACGCGATCGCCCTCCCGATGACCACCCTCGTCTCCCGGCCGGACCGGTTCCTCCTGGTGGCGGGGCTGCTCTTCGGCCTGGGGCTCGCCGTGGTCACACCGCCGTTCCAGGCGCCCGACGAGCCCTCCCACTTCTATCGAGCCTACCGGGTGAGCGAGGGGCGGCTCGACCTGATCCCCCCTCCCCAGGGTGCCGGCGTGGATCTGCCGGAGAACGTCTACAGGATGGGCGCCGTCCTGATGGGAGACCTTCCCTTCCATCCGGAGAAGAAGGTCGATCCCGAGAAGATCCGAGGGATGTTCCGGCTGCCGTTCGACTCGGACCGGCGGGTGCCGGCCTGGTTTCCCAATACCTTGCAGTACCCGTTCGTCCCCTACGTCCCGCAAGCCCTCGGGATCGCCCTCGGCCGTCTCTTCGGCGCTTCCCCGCTCATGCTGCTCTACCTGGCCCGCTTGGGAAACCTCGTGGCCGGGACGCTGATGGTCGTTCTCGCCGTCCGCCGGCTGCCGGCCTTCCAATGGCTCGCGGTGATGGTCGCCCTGACGCCCATGGCCCTCTTCCTGCGCGCCTCGGCGTCGGCGGACGTGACTTCGGCGGGTGCGGCGTTCCTGCTCGTAGGCGCCGCGGCGAGGCTGGCGTGGGGGGAGGAACCGGCCCGGCGGAGCGACCTCGTCCTGCTGGCCGCGAGCACCGTCATGCTCTGCGCCTCGAAGGCCGCCTACTTCCCGTTGGCGTTCCTCGCCTTCCTGATCCCCGCGGCCCGCTTCCCCACCGGCCGGCGCGTGGGTTTCCTCACGATTCAGACGGTTCTCACGTTCGCCGTCACCGCGTACGCCATCGCGGTGTCCCGCATGGCCGGCACCATCCGTGTCGATGCGTCCGGTGTCGATGCCAGCCGCCAGATCCGCGG
>CAXTNS010000110.1:0-2360 GCA_964245465.1 uncultured Thermoanaerobaculia bacterium | reverse complement strand
CCGATCCCTTGGGATTTCTCGCCATCGTGGTCACGGACTACGCCACCCACGCGCACCGCTACGCCGGGCAATTCGTGGGCAAGCTGGGCTGGCTGGACACCAAGCTGCCGGCGCCATTCATCCTCGCCTACCTCGCCGTGCTCCTGGGATTGCTCTTCGTGGACGCGAATCCGAGGATTGAGGTCCGGCCCTGGCAGAGGGCGTTCCTCGCCGCCGTGACCCTCACCATCCTGGTCCTCATCAGCGCGTCGCAGTACGCCGTCTGGACGCCCTACGGCGTGAAGTACATCGAAGGTCTCCAGGGACGGTACTTCTACCCCCTGGTCCCCGCCGCCGTCTGGGCTCTCCACGGGCGGAGATGGGCGGAGCGGATCCCGCCGCGAAGCCTGGAGATCGGCCTCGCGGGGTTCAGTCTGCTGTCGTTCGGGATCTCGGTGTGGGCGCTGGTGGAGAGGTACTATGGCTTCTGAGCTACACGCTCTCTGAGATGCCGATCAACATTCTCCTGGCTGACACGCTCACGAGCCTGTTGCGCCTCCTCAATGCTTCTGAACTTGAAGACTCCGCGAGGATAGACCATCGAGCTGAATGCGGAGGAACGCGACCAGAGCTTCGCGATCCTCCGGAGGCATCTCTCATCCAGGGAATCGCACCAAGGAACAGGCGGCATCTCTTCTACACCGCGGAATTTTTGGACGGGCATGGTTCCTCCTTCTACTTCTTCTTCGTGCCCTCGATGCCGAATTTCTCCCGCAGGCGTTCGGCATCCATGTGGTCAATCTCGCGAACCGTATCCCTCTTCATCCAGTAGAGAGTCCTGGGAGAGGCAACCCGGATCTTCACTCCATTGGACTCGATCTGTTGGACCTCCAGATCCTCGAAAGAAGCAAACTCCCCGAGCCGGGTGAGGATATCCAGAAAGAGCTCACCGGACGGAGGATAGTAACGGACGGAAGGATAGTCTCCGAGGAGGTCTTCGGTCGAGATCTCATCGATACTGGAATCGTCGTAGACGGCTTTCAAAGCCTTCCGCAGCCGGTCGATATTCTCAGCAGTAGGACGGATGAAGATGTCCAGATCTTCCGTAGCCCTTACAATTCCATGAAACACTACCGCAGCTCCCCCGACAAGCCCGTCGTCCACCTGCTCGCGGTCGAGGCTCGCCAGGACCTCCAGAGCTTCGTCTAGTTCCATTCCGGGCGTCTCCCCTTACTTCACCAACAGCACCGGGCATCGCACCACGATGGCCACCCGGTAGCTGATCGTCCCCCATCCGAGAGCAGGGTGTTCGCGGTCCACTTTGTGGGAGGAGAGGATCACGAGATCCGTCCCGTGCTCCTCGGCGTAGCGCACGATAGCCTCCGCCCGCTTGCCGTAGAGGATGTCGTGCCGCACCCGGACTCCCGCCTTCTGGAGGCGCTCTTCCATGGCGAACAGCCTGGCCGCGGCCCGGGTCTCCAGGCCACGGTAGAAGTTCGACATCTCGTCGAACTCGATGTGCTCGATCGTCTCGATGACGTGGAGAAGCGTCACCTCGCTCTCCTCGCCGTCGTCCTGGCCCGCGATCTCGATCGTGCTCGCCAGGGCCGCTTCATTTTTTTCCGTGAAGTCGACGGGGACCAGGATCTTCTTGAACATGACGCCCTCCACTTTCCACAGGCATGATGTCCAGCGGCACCGGGGGGTGTCAACCATACCCACGGTGGTAGAGTGAAGCCGCAATGCGGCGCTGGATCGTTCGTCTCCTGGTGATCCTCGGGATCGTGGCGGCGGGGCTCGCCCTGCGGGCCACGATGTTCGCGCCCAAGCCGCTCGAGGTGACGGTGGCCGAGATCTCCCGCGGCCGGGTCGAGCAGACGGTCACGAACTCGCGGGCCGGCACGGTGAAGGCCCGGCGCCGCGCCCAGATCTCGCCCGAGATCGGCGGCCGGGTGGTGGAGGTCCCCTTCCGCGAGGGGGACCCGTTCCGTGAGGGCGATGTCCTGCTGCGGCTCAACCCCAGCGTGTCGGCGGCGCGGATCGACCTCTCGCGCCGGGAGCTCCAGGCCGCCGAGGCCCAGCGCCAGCAGTCCTGCGTGGCCGCCGAGCGGGCGGAGCGCGAGCGTAACCGTCTGGGGAAATTGGCCGCGGACGGCATCGTCTCGGCGGACGCCCTGGATCAGGTCCAGACGTCCGCGGAAACCGCGGCCGCGGCCTGCCGGGCGGCCCGGGCCGGTGTTGAACAGGCACGGGCCGGGATCGAGCTGGCCTCCCGGGAGCAGGGTCTGACGGTGATCCGGGCGCCTTTCGGCGGCATCGTGGCCGACCTCTCGGTCGAGGTGGGCGAGTACACGACGCCCTCCCCTCCCGGCATGCCGATC
>CAXTNS010000109.1:359-13730 GCA_964245465.1 uncultured Thermoanaerobaculia bacterium | reverse complement strand
CGGCCTACCCGCCCGCCTCGTCGCGCCCCACCCCGGCCTGCCACGGCTGTGGTTCCTCCAGGTCGGAAGCGGTCTCCGGAGCGCGATGGAACGCGTAGGAGAGCCCATCCGCTACAGCTATCTTGAACCGCCCTACCCGCCGATCGAGGCGTATCAGACCCTTTTCTCTGAAATCCCAGGAAGCGCCGAGATGCCCTCCGCGGGACGTCCCTTCACCACACGGGTCGTGGACGCCCTCCGGGCCAAAGGGATCGAGCTGGCCCCCATAACCCTCCACACCGGCGTCTCCAGCCACGAGCTCGAAGCGGACGAGGTCGAAAAGCAGGCTCTCTACGCCGAGCCCTTCGAGGTGCCTCGACGGACGGCCGAGGCCGTGACAGAGGCGCGGAGGGAGGGACGCTCAGTAATCGCCGTCGGAACCACCGTCGTCCGAGCCCTGGAGTCCGCATGGGACGGCGAAAGGGTCCGCCCGGCCGCGGGGTTCACGCGGCTCCTGATCCATCCCGGACGGCCGGTCCAGAGCGTGAACGGCCTCATCACCGGCCTCCACGATCCGCTGGCGAGCCACCTTGCTCTGCTTTACGCGGTCGCGCCGAAGGAGATGGTGCGCGAGGGATACGCGGAGGCGGTGCGGGAGGGGTACCTATGGCACGAGTTTGGGGATAGCCATCTGCTGCTCGCCGAGGTCCGCCGACATGTCGACGCTGAGCTTCCAAAGGTCGGCCGCCTGTGCACCCGAAGCGGCAGAGTTATCCGGGTTCGGGGAACCTTCCGGCTGGGAATGCAAACCAAGCTCGAAAGAGAATTCCGCCCAGACTGCCGCCGCTGTTATCACGGCCAGTCGTCCATCGATCAGGTGCCCTCCGGCTCAGCAGCACAGTTCAAGTACAAGAAGCTTCGAAAAACGAACCGCGAAAAATAACACGTGAATAAATAGTAATATCGAGCCAACATCACACAAGCCGAGACATACACCAACAAAGGGAATATACCAACTACAAACCTGTCATGCGCAGAAAGAATAGTTACCAATGAGCCATGTACAAGAACTGAACCTCCAGAGTAAATAGCCACCAGCCATAAGGACGAAGAAAGGTTTCTCGCGAAAGCGTACTGCATTCGCCAGTTATTCAGCATGCTAGAAAAGACAGGAGATTTCTGTATTACAAAGCAGTAGGAAAGCCAGAAGGTATTAGACCCAGCACTCTCAGGACCTTGACCAAACAGCTGTACAAAGCATTGCCTAAACCGATCCCTGAACGCCTGATCGAAAACCACAGGAGCGCTTATAACTCTTGAAAAAGCCCCTGCGAGCAACTCATAGAAGAAGGCTGAACCTAGAGCAAACCGATCGCGAAATCCACGGCGGGGCCCAGAGTTGTAAAGAGACATTAACCTGTTATTTATTCCGCGGGCCTCTAGAAATTTGTAGACAACGGATGTGGCCCTCCCAGCGCCAAGGGCAACCACGAAAAATCCTGAGGTTACAGCCATAAAGAAAAGCAGGGCCCGCAAAACCTCTGGGCCTGGCGAGCCAAACTGCAGCACCAAGAGAGAGTAAAAGCTTACGAGAAATATATTACTCCAGAAAAAGGCTGCACGATAAAAGAACCTAGAGGTTTTGGCATCTTGGGGATGATCGTCCGATACAGAGAGCAACTGCCTATAGGGCCAATCATAAGCTTTGTAAACGAATGAACGCTCTAACAAGAAAGATGATACAGATGCGACCATATGCCCCAGCACGTATGCCACACCTAAAGCGAGTGCCACAAAGGCCAGAGAAGATAACCAGTTATCTTGCTTAGACTCTGGAAGAGAACCCAGAAGTATTGTACTGAAGGGAGTGTGAGGGACAAGGTGCTTCCCTGTTATCCGACCCGCAGCTGCGGCTAAGCGCGCATCGAAAAAGTAGGCCCCGAGTATTAGAGCTCCCCCTGGAGCTATGTAGTCCAAAATATCTCGTAAAGCCACACCTACGCCGACGCTAAGTCCTGACTCATCGCTGTCTGCCATTTGTACGCCTCGCTATAAAGTTTTGCCTGTTGTAGAAAGCTGCCTCCAGGCACCCATCCTGGACAGCAGATTAGCCGCCTAGAAAGGACCGAGTAATCGCTATGCCTCTTGAATCAGCGAAAGTTTACGTCGCTTCCTAATAAACGTCAACCCGCTAGTGGGAAGACCACTAATTGTCTCTAAACTGCCAGCGTGCCTGGCCCCTTCCTCTCTGGCCAGCCTTTATGGATGCCAAGGGGGAGCGCTCTCCTCTCTCGGCTAACCTCGGCGCGTCTCTACGCCGCCCCCCATTCCCTCGTGCAGGCCTGTGCGGCGCAGTTCCGCCCGCAACTTCTCTCCCATCGCAACAGGCAGGGTCCCCACCGTCTCGCTCAGCTTCCGGAGAGGAGTAGAGCCATCAGGTTCTCCACCAGGCAGTCACCGCCATTGCCATCCGTGGTCATCTGGATCTTCGGCACCACGTCGGACCTGGACCTCTCGATGGCTTCGGCGAAACAACTCATCATCTGCTGCATGAGTTGGAACTGCGGGCCGCCGGCGCTCACCTGCTCCTCCAAAGCCAGCACCTAGGCCATGTCCACACAGGCGGCGTGGTCGGCGGGCGAGCCATCTCGCTCTGCTGTACGCGGGTCGTGCCGAAGGAGATGGTGCGGGAGGGGTATGCGGAGGTAGTTCGGGAGGGGTATCTATGGCACAAGTTTGGGATAGCCATTCTGTTGCTGTCCCAAGGAGCCTGAGGGAAGGACCGCCGTGGGAGGAGCACGCTCCTACGGCGTCCCTCTGTCACCGCCGCCGTCCAGGCATCCATCGATTCACTTGGTGGCGGTACGTCTCATAGCTATCCCCAAACTTGTTCGTCAACATCGGCTCTTCGATCAGCAGGACGACGAGGTGGAAAACCAGGCCCGCCGCCACACCGTACAGAAGAATCCTCCGGGATTCGAAGAACAAGGCCCATCCCAGGATGACGAGCAAAACGCCCACGTACATCGGATTGCGCACGAACCGGTACAACCCCCGAACGACGAGACGCTTGGGCGCATCGATGGGAGCCGGCGTGCCCCGGCCGAAGGTGGCGAAATCCCACAGGCACCAGAAATAGATGGCCGCTCCAAGCAGGAGAGGCAACAGGGCCGCGATCTGCGGAAGGCCCCACTCCACAACCGTCCCGAACCGGAAACCCGCCATGCGGAGCGGGACGTACACCGCCACGATCCCCGGGACGAAGACCGTGAAAAGGACGTTCTTGATCAGTAGAAACATGGCAGACCCACCCGATTCACCGTTGCAACAAGTCCAGTGGGTACAGTTGTATGTCCGACCGGAAAGCATACCCCACAAGCACGCTCAACAAGGTACCTGCGCCAACCAGGAGCCACCACCAGGAGCCGTTCCACAGCCAACGTCCGAGCAACAAGCCGGATACAGGGAGTAGCAGCTCAATCACAGCCAAGACTACGAGCCTGGGAGGGATCGGTATCTTCTCGTGGGGGTGAGGTCCCTGGACCCGGTCGTCGAACTGCTTGAGACTACCCGGGGCGACGATCTGATCAGGCTTGAGAGAGCCGGGGACGGGGCGCGCTTGGATGCGGGCCATTGAAGCGTGTTTTATTAAGGTGAAGACGTGATACATGGGTTAGGCCTTTCGGGCATAAGCAGGCCAAGCCTGCCGTTAATCCGCTTTTCAATTGCATACCTACCATGGCACCAATGCCTGCAAAGCGAACCAGCGTGGCCCGCCATTGTATGTCCTCCCTGCGACGGAAGGTTAGGCCCAGTTGACAATGAGCGCAAGAGCATAGAGGAGAGTTGCCAAGAGAATGCCACGAAACGGAATGCGGAACCAATAGCGTTTGGCAACGAAAACGTAGCCGAGCAGCAGTAGCAGGCCAAGCGAAAGAAGGAAGGTGGACTGGAACAAGAAGGCGCTGTGCGCCAGGGACAGGTAGCCGTACACGGCGCCGAACAGGATGGCACCGTAGCTGTGGTTGGCGTTGAAGCCTACCCGCGCCTTCCACATCGTTGTTTGACGCGTGATAACAGGCGAGACCTCCTGCATACGCATTTGTAGCTCAGGATCGCGGGGAAACAGCTTTGGACCGTAGTTGATGCCATGTCCCCGAAATTCGTTTCGAGTTTCCAATGAGCCCGGAGGGCGGTCAGACTCGTAGCCCAGGCGCGGGAGCCCTGGGAACACGGTGTGGCCCCAGATTTCGAGCCGGAAGGCCACCAGACACGATTCAGGGCATGAGCCCTGGATCCAGGCCGGTGCGCGTGCCTCCGGGGGATTTCATCCATGGTCCCTGCCGCCCTGACGGGGCTCCTGGATGGAGGGGAGGGGGCGCTCGTTCCCAGCCCCCAGGGCTGACGCCGTGGGCTACGAGTCTGTCCGCCCTCCGGGCTCATCAAGAAACCCGGAGAAGGGGGATCTCGACGACTCCGGGAGACATCGTCCCAGATCCCGGGACGTTGCTCCCGATCCCCCGTCTCCGGACGCCGGAGCAGGTCATCGCGGGGCTTTAGACCATTTGTGTGGAACGCGTTGAAATCCTGCTTTCCTGATGGGAGAAGGGAATAGCCTGGCACGGGGATACGACGGCTTCCGGACGGCTTTGTGGCGTCTATTCCTGGTCTTCGCGTCACATTCCCCGCTTGCTGGATCGCAACGAGAGAGGGGAACGGCTCATTCCCCAGCCATCGAATGACATTCCCAGTGGGGAATGGAAAGCGAAGATCTCGTGCGAGAGCGTTCCCCATGGGGAATACTCCATTCCCTCGGGGGAACGGCCCGTTCGCTGCTCTTCGATCCCGTTCCCCATGGGGAACGTCTTGAGGTGGATGGGGAATGCTTCCTCAGAGGCCGTCGGATCTCATTCCCCAGAGCTTTTGACCCGTTCCCTACCCCTCCGATGCCATTCCCCATGGGGAACGTCTCGAGGTGGACGGGGAATGCGCCGTTCCCCGGGCAGATCTACGGCGTCCTTGCCTCTGAAACCCTGCGTCAGGGGCACCCGTAAGGAAAACGCCGTCGCGACGTTAGAAGAGTGAAGACGGTTCAGCTCAACTCGGCGTCTCGCCGGGACATCGCGCCACCTCTCGCGCGCGTCTGCCCCTCCCGGCGTAATTCATGGGAGGTCTGATATGGCCATCGCTCAAACGGACAAACAAACTCTCCGGAAGCCGCTCCGGCTGTGGCCCGGCGTGGCCGCCGCGGTGCTGATGGTGCTGGTGTGGCTCCTCGCCCCTCTCGTCCCCGACGCCGGGTATCTTGGGATCCTCGGGGGAGCCGTGGGCGGGTTGGTGATCGTCTTGTGGTGGCTGTTCTTCAGCCGGGCGCCCTGGTCCGAGCGCTTGGGCGCCCTCGCCCTGATGATCGCCGCGGCGGTCGCGACATGGCACATCCCGGGCCTCCTCCACGAGTCGATTGTGAATGGGTTGATGGGGAAGATGTTCCTCGTGCTGGCGATCCCGGTCCTGAGCCTCGCCCTGGTCGTGTGGGCGGTGGCCAGTCGTGGCCTCTCGAAGGGACCCCGGCGCGGGGCGATGGCCGCCACCATCCTGCTCGCGTGCGGGGCGTTCACGCTGCTGCGGACCTTCGGCATCACCGGCGACGCCGAATTGGATCTCCATTGGCGGTGGACCTCGACTCCCGAGGAGCGGCTCTTGGCTCAGGCCGAGGACGAGCCGGTGGCGGTTTCCAGCGGGGGGGTGGCTCCGGCAGCCGCGAAGGCTCCTGAGAAACAGCCCATGCCCCAAGACGGCAGCGAGCCGGCGGCGGTGCCTGGCGACGTGGCGGAGGCTCCGGCAGCGGCGGAGGCTCCCAAGGAGCAGATTGCGAAGGGCGAACCGGCAACGGCTCCGGCAACGGCGGCTCCGGTAACGGCTCCGGCGGCAACGGAGACGGAGGCCGAATGGCCCGGCTTCCGCGGACCCCAGCGCGACAGCGCCGTTCGCGGCGTGCGGATCGCGACCGACTGGGCCGTGTCGCCGCCGGTCGAGCTGTGGCGACGGCCGATCGGACCGGGCTGGTCGTCCTTCGCGGTCCACGGCGGCGTCTTCTATACCCAGGAGCAGCGCGGTGAGGACGAGATCGTCTCCTGCTACAAGATGACCACTGGCGAGCCGGTGTGGAAACACCGCGACGCGGCCCGGTTCTGGGAGTCGAACGCCGGCCCTGGTCCACGCGCAACGCCGACCCTCAGCAACGGCCGCGTCTACACGTTGGGTGCGACCGGGATCGTGAACGCGCTCGACGCCGGTAGCGGCGCCGTCGTGTGGTCGCGCAACGCGGCATCCGACACCGGCGCGAAGCTCCCGGGCTGGGGTTTCGCGGGCTCACCGTTGGTGATCGGCGACACCGTCATCGTGGCCACCGCCGGCACGCTCATCGCCTACGACGCAGCCACCGGCGAACCGCGCTGGAAGGGTCCGGAAGGCCACGGCGGCTACAGCTCGCCCCAACTGGCGACGATCGACGGAGTTCCGCAGGTCCTGCTGATGAGCGGAACCGGCGCGACCAGCGTGGCGCCGGCCGACGGCAAGCTGCTCTGGCAGCACGAGTGGAAAGGCGACGCCATCGTGCAGCCGGCCCTGACCGCGGACGGCGACGTCCTGCTCGGCGCCGGCTCCGGAATGAACACCGAAAACGGCGTGCTCCGCATCGCGGTCGCGCACGGACCCGGCGGATGGACGACTCAGGAGCGCTGGACCTCGATCGGGCTGAAGCCGTACTTCAACGACTTCGTCGTTCACAAGGGTTATGCCTTCGGCTTCGACGGCAGCCGTCTCGCGTCCATCGACCTCAAGGATGGCAAACGCAAGTGGAAGGACGGTCACTACGGCCACGGCCAGCTCGTCCTGTTGCCTGACCAGGACCTGCTGCTGGTGCTGTCGGAGCAGGGTGAGCTGGCGCTGGTCGGGGCAACCCCCGATCAGTTCACGGAGCTCGCGAAGCTCCCGGCGGTCGAGGGCAAGACCTGGAATCACCCTGCGCTGGCCGGCGACGTCCTGCTGGTTCGCAACGGCGAGGAGATGGTGGCGTTCCGGCTGGCGCTGGCGGGGCAGGCGGTGGCGGGACGGTGAGCCCGCCCGGGCATAAATGCCCGGGCGGGGGCGCGGCCGCCACGAATTTCCTACGCCGCCGCCCCGTTCCCCCCGTTCAGGCTGCGCCGCAGCTCCGAGCGCAACGTCTCCGCCTTGGGATCCCCCGATGTCTGCGGGGTCTGCGGGGTGGACAACGTGGGTAACGTCCCCACCGTCTCGCTCAGCTTGCCGGAGAGGAGCAGGGCGAGCAGGTTCTCCACGAGGCTGCCGCCGCCCTTGCCGTCCGTGGTCATCTGGATCTTCGGCACCACGTCGGAGCCGGACTTCTCGATGGCTTCGGCGAAACGGCCCATCACGTGCTGGATAAGCTGGAACTGCGGGCCGCCGTAGGCGTGCACCTGCTCTTCGAGGGCCAGCGCCTGGGCCACGCCCACGCGGGCGGCGCGGTCGGCCTCGGACTCGCCCACCAGGCGGATCTTCTTCGCCTCACCTTCGGCCAGGATGCGGATCTTTTCCGCCTCGGCCGTGGCCAGGGCCTGGATCTGCGAGGCCTGCTGCTGGGCGCGGGCGTAGTCGGCCTTACCCTGGTTGGACTGCACGGCGATGGCGATCTCCGACTCCGTGAGGGCCTGCTGCTGGCGCGCCCGGCTCTCGGCCTCGCGCAGCTCGCGCTCCTTGACGGCCGCGCGCTCCTGGCGGTTGTAGGTTTCCACCTGCTCCTCGGCGATCTGGCGCGAGCGGAGCTGCACCAGGATCTGCTCGATCTGGCCGCCGCCTTCACCCGAGGTGGGCGTACCGATCAGCACCTCCTGGAGCTCCAGGTTGTAGATGGCGAACTTCTCCTTCATCTGCACGCCCGAGGCGTCCTGGATCTCCGCGCGGTCCTGGAGGAGCTGGATCAGCGTGCGGGTCTGACCAATGTTCTTGAAGTAGGCGCTCACCATGGGGTCGAGCGTCTGCTCCACCAGCTTCTTGACGTCCCCGAAGCGCTGGATCACGAGCGGCGCCTTCCTGTAGTCGATGTGCACCACCACCGACAGCGGCAGGCTCGGCTCGAAGGCGTCCTTGGTGATCAGCTTCACCTCCGAAAGGTTTTCATCGAACCGGTGCGCGCCCGCTTCCGTGCGGTTCCACTTCAGGATGAAGTTGGTCGTGGGCACCAGGATCACCTTGCCGGCGTAGGTGTTGAACGCGTATTTGCCGGGCAGCAGAGGCTCGTTCCACACGCCGCGCTCCCCCACCGCCACCAGCTCGCCGTGCTTGTAGTCGCGCCCCGAGAGGTCGCGGCCGCTCTCACCCGTGTAGGAGACGACGACGCCCACGGTGCCCACCTCGACGACCGTCTTGGGCACCAGCTCCTCCGTGGCGAACAGGCGGTTGATGTAATACGTGCCTTCCACCAGCACCTGGAGCTGGCGGCCCCGCTGGCCCCCGGCGACCAGGAACTTGTCGGCGTCCTGGAAATTGTTGTGATACGTGGCCGGATCGGTGGGATCCGTGCCGACCCGGTAGGCGATGATCTCGCCCGCGGTGATGGCCGGACCGTCATGAACGGTGACGATGCCGATGCGGTCCTCGGCGCCGCTTATGATCACGGGGCTGTAGCCGGAGCGCCCGGAGATCAGACTGCTCATGCTTTCGAACACCTCCTGCTCGTTGCGGTCGAGGGGCAGGTAGTACAGGTGGTCGCGGGTGAGCACCACGAAGAGCGCCAGGTTGATGGCATAGGTACCCTCGCGCAGCAGCATCCGCTGCGGCCCCTTCTGGCCGCCGGCGCGCAGGAACGCCGCGGCGTCCTGGAAGTCGTTGGCGCGCAGGTTCGAGGCGAGCGTCTGGGTGGGCGGCAGCGTCTGGCCGTCGCGGGCGAAGACGTAGCCGATCTCACCTTGCGGGATGGTGACCAGTTGCATCTTGTGGACGCGGTACTGGAACGGCTTCAGGAAGTGCCAGCCACCGCGCAGCACGTCCGGCTGGAAACCGGCCTCGCCCTCCAGGGCGATCAGGCCGGACCGCACGGACCCCTTGCCGCTGATCAGCTTCTCCAGGATCCCCACGCGGTTGTTGGGGATGTAGACGAGCGATAAGTAGAGCAGGGTCAGGGTGATCAGGCCCAGGACGGCGGCGGCCCATTGAACGACGGACATGAGTTTCTCCAGTCTCTTTGGGTTCGTTGGTTTGGTATCGGCGGTTGAGATCCGGTTGGCCCCCATGGCGAAGCCCCGCCGACGACGGTTCGGGGGGCCAGGGTCTGTAGAGGGGGGTAGTAGTGATACGCGATCCGTCAGGAAAGGTTTTTCCCTCTCCTATCTGTGAGTGGCCGAGGCGGGGGAAACGTTTCGCGCCCTGTGGATTGCGTACAATCGAGGCACTTATGAAGATCCACGCCCTCCTGGTCCCCCCTATCGCGGTCATCACGGCCCTCACCCTCCTCTTCCTGTCCGGAGGGGCGGTCTCGGCGCAGAAGCCCGCGTCCCTTGTGCCTGGGCCGACCCTGCCGAAGGACGCCGCCGGACTGGCGGCCCGGGTCCGGACCGAGCTCCTCCACGCGTGGCAGGCGTACGAGCGGCACGCCTGGGGTCACGACGAGCTCAAGCCCCTGAGCAAGACCCCGCACGACTGGTACGGCGAATCCCTCCTGATGACGCCGGTGGACTCGCTGGACACCCTGCTCCTCCTGGGTTTCAAGGAGGAGGCGGAAAGGGCGAAGGCCCTGATCGTCGAGAAGCTCTCCTTCGACAAAGACATTTCGGTCAAGAGCTTCGAGGTGACGATCCGCCTCCTGGGAGGCCTGCTCTCCGGCTACCAGATGACCGGCGATCCACGCCTGCTGCGGCTGGCGGAGGATCTGGGCAAGCGCCTCCTGCCCACCTTCGACTCCCCCACGGGCATGCCGTACATGTACGTGAACCTGAAGACGGGCAAGACCTCCGGCACGCGCACCAATCCGGCGGAGATCGGCACGCTCCTCCTCGAATTCGGCACGCTCTCGAAGCTCACCGGGAATCCCGTCTTCTACGACAAGGCCAAGAACGCCGTCGTCCAGCTCTACAACCGGCGATCGACGATCGGCCTCGTGGGCGAGGAGATCGACGTCGAGACCGGCGAGTGGGTCAGCCGGGCCAGTCACGTGGGCGGCGGCATCGACTCCTACTACGAATACCTCCTCAAGTGCTCGCGCCTGTTCGGCGACAAGGACTGCAAGCGCATGTGGAAGGAGAGCGTCAGCGCCCTCGACAAGCACCTGGCCGACACGGTCCCCACGGGTTTCTGGTACGGCCAGGTGGACATGGTGACGGGACAGCGGACGGCCACGGAATTCGGAGCCCTGCACGCCTTCCTCCCGGCCGTCCTGGCCCTCGGCGGCGATCTCGGCCGGGCGAAACGCCTCCAGCAGGCGTCCTACAAAATGTGGAACTTCCAGGCCATCGAGCCCGAGGTGATCGACTACCGGACCATGAAGGTCGTGAGCGCCGGGTATCAACTGCGTCCCGAGATCATGGAATCGGCCTACTACCTGTTCCATTTCACCAGGGACCCGTACTACCGGGACATGGGGCGGATCCTCCTGGAGGATCTCGTCACCCACTGCCGGACCGATGAGGGCTACACGGTCCTGAAGAGCGTGGAGACCAAGGAAAAAGGCGATCTCATGCCCAGCTACTTCCTGGCCGAAACGCTCAAATATCTCTATCTCCTCTTCGCGCCCGAGAAGACGTTGGACCTCGATCGCGTGGTCTTCAACACCGAGGCGCATCCGTTGCGGAAGACCTGGTAAAAGCCGCGAGCCCCATGAACGAGACGTCTTTCAAACCGCTCCGCCTCTGCCCCGTCGCCATCGAGACCCGCCCCCTCCCGGACGGCGGTCTGATCCTGCGCTCCCGGCATGAGCTGCGGCCCTATCCGCGCTGCCTGGGTGAGCACCTGCGCCACTGGGCCGATACCGCTCCGGACCACACCTTTCTGGCCGAACGCGATTCCGAGGGCGCTTGGCGCCGCGTCACCTATGGCGAAGCCCTGGGAGCCGTCGAGCGGACCGCCAGCGCCCTCCTGGAGCGTGGCCTGGACCCGGACCGGCCGGTGGCGCTCCTCTCCGACAATGGCGTGGACCACGGCCTGCTCCAACTCGCCGCCATGCACGCGGGAATCCCCGCCGTGCCCATCTCACCCGCCTACTCGCTGCTGTCCGAGGACCAGGCCCAGCTCCGCTATATCCTCGAGCTGACCCGGCCGGGCCTCGTCTACGCCATTGACGGCGAGCGGCTCGCGAAGGCTTTGAGGACGGCCGAAGCCGCCGAGATCGTGGTCAGCGCGAATCCGCCGGCCGGACTGGAGACGACCCTCTTCAGCTCACTCCTGGAAACGGCGCGGCATCCTGCCCTGGAGGATCGTTTCGCGGCCGTGGGTCCCGATACCATCGCCAAGATCCTCTTCACCTCCGGATCGACGGGCAAACCCAAGGGAGTCCTCAACACGCAGCGCATGCTCTGCTCCAACCAGCAGGCCCTCGCGCAGGCATGGCCCTTCGTGGAGGAACGTCCTCCCGTGATCCTGGACTGGCTACCCTGGAGCCACACGTTCGGCGGCAATCACAATTTCAACCTGGCGCTGCGCAACGGCGGAACGCTTTATATCGACGGCGGCAAACCGGCTCCTGGATTGATCGAGACCACCGTCCAGAACCTGCGGGAGGTGCCGACGACAAAATAATTCAACATCACGCACGTCTACGAAAAAATAAAAAAAAAGCTGGAGCGGGATGGCGAGCTGCGCGAGACCTTTTTCCAGGATCTGGACGCGGTCTTCTACGCCGCCGCGGCGCTGCCGCAGCACCTGTGGGAGAAACTGGAGCGGCTTTCGATCGAGGCGACGGGCCGGCGCGTCGTCATGCTCTCGGCCTGGGGCTCGACGGAGACGGCGCCAAGCGCGACTCAGATTCACTTTCACATCGAGCGGGCCGGCGTGATCGGCCTGCCTGGAGCGGGCACGGAGATCAAGCTGGCCCCCATTGGCAAAAAATTTGAGCTGCGGGTCAAAGGCCCCAACGTGACCCCCGGCTACTGGCAGCGCCCGGACCTCACCCACGAGCAGTTCGATGAAGATGGCTTTTTGAAGACGGGAGACGCGGGCAAGCTCGCCGATCCGGACAATCCTTCGAAAGGCATCCTCTTCGACGGCCGGCTCGCCGAGAACTTCAAGCTGACGTCAGGCACCTGGGTCAACGTGGGCGAGTTGCGCCTGGAGGTGATCACCGCCTGCTCGCCCGTCCTCCAGGACGCCGTGGTGACCGGCCACGACCGGGAAGAGATCGGCCTGCTCGCCTTTCCCAACCCGGCCGGCTGCCGCTCGCTCTGCCCCGGCCTGGCCGAAGAAACGCCCCTTGACGAGCTGATCCGCCGGCCCGAGGTGCGCGAGCGGCTGGCCGCCGGGCTCGCCCGCCACAATGCCAAGCACCGCGCCAACAGCCGGTGCATCGCCCGCGTCCTGCTGATGGCCGAGCCCCCGTCGCTCCAGGCCGGTGAGATCACCGACAAGGGCTACGTCAACCAGCGCGCCGTGCTCGAACGCCGCGCGGGTCTGGTGGAAAGGCTTTACAGGAACGTTGGGGATTCCGAGCTGATCCTGCCGTAGGGGCGGCCCCACGTGGCCGCCCTGGAACGTTTCAGCCTTCGAGCGGCCTGCAGCCGCAGCAGCCGCCCGAGGTTCCAGGCTTCAGGCAGACAGCCTGGCCGCCGCCGATGGAACGGCACCAGGACACGCACTCCGAGGCGCTGCAGCAGGCGACCGTGGAGCAGACAGGCTTCACGCAGGCGGCGGCCTCCGCCGGCCGGTTGACGAGGGCCGCGGCCACGAGGGCCAGAGCGAACAGGAGCAGGCTGATTCTCTTCTTCATGAGACTCCCTTCAAATCCGCGGTTGTGGACGGTTGATGGTTGGAATCATAGCCGGGTCGTTCTAGCTTCGCACCTTCTTGACTGCCAGGAGGTATCTCATTACTCTGCTTGGTGGAGGGCACCAAACCTAGAGGAGGAAGACTCATGACCGGTCTTGGAACCCGCAGACTCCGAATCCTGTTCTTGTTGGTTCTCGCCATCGGCCTCGCGATGGCAGCTTCTGTTCCTGCCCCGCTACACGCTAAGCCCTGCTGTTCTTCCTGTGATGCCTGCATGGACTGCTGTGAATTTGGGTTGACCTGTTGCCGCCCAGCCACTTGCGCCAACATCTGTAGTAACTGCAATTCAGCCTGCTAGACCCAGGTTCCAGCACGGCAACTGTCCATCCGGCTCCCGAATTCACCGTGAACCCTGATTTCGGG
>CAXTNS010000109.1:0-349 GCA_964245465.1 uncultured Thermoanaerobaculia bacterium | reverse complement strand
GCTCCCCATTCCACTCTTGAAGCCTTCATCATCCTCGAAGCCCATCCCGATTCCGCTTCAGAAAGCAGTGCATTCAAAAGTCGTTGGATTGGGAGCTGGCACGCTATCCTCTCCCCATGCGGAACCTCACCCTCCTCCCCGACTCCCAAACCGCGGCCGAGCCAGACTCCTACGCTACCCATACCGTCTTCAACCAGCCTCCCTCCTTCGACGACGTCAACCTCTTCACCACGGACCGGCCTCTCTCCGAGGCGCTACGGCGGGAAGGGGCGGAGTGGGCCGAGGAGCGGGCGGCGGCTTTCGGGGCTCTCGTGGGCCAGCGGGAGACGATCTCCTGGGGGTTCCAGGC
>CAXTNS010000108.1:13442-13780 GCA_964245465.1 uncultured Thermoanaerobaculia bacterium | reverse complement strand
CCGTCCGCCAGCCCACGCCCACGCCGCCGCCGGTCAGCAGGGCGGCGTCCACGGCGTTGCGGATCAGGTTGATCAGGAGCTGCTCGATCTGGTCCGCGTCTCCTTCGATCGTCACCTCCGGACCGTTCTCCACGTAGACGGGCAGGCGCGTCTCCAGGGCCGCCGTGCGGCGGATTAGGCTCGACAGCTCGAAGGGGGCGGGGCGCGGCGGAGGCAGGCGGGCGAGGCGCGCGTAGGCGGCCATGAAGCGGATCAGGGCCTCGGAGCGGTTGCCGATCACCTCGAGCCCCCGCTGCATGTCCTCCTTCCAGTCCTCGGGCGGCGGCTCGCGGGTGATC
>CAXTNS010000108.1:12476-13432 GCA_964245465.1 uncultured Thermoanaerobaculia bacterium | reverse complement strand
AGCCGGGCCAGGGTCGAGGCCATGGAGTGGATGGGCGCGAGCGAGTTGTTGAGCTCGTGGCCGAGCACCCGGATCAGGCGCTTCCAGGCCTGGCGCTCCTCCTCGCGCAGGGTCTGGGAGACGTCGGAGAGCACCAGCAGCCGGTGGGGGAGGCCACCCTCGCGGAACGTGCCGCGCCGGATCTCCCAGCGGCCCGGGCCGCCCGGGAAGGTGAGGCTCTGGAGGCGCGAGACCTCGCCGTCCAGGAGCTCCGCGAGGCCGAGGTCCTCCGCCGCCCGGCCCAGCAGGCGGTCGGCCGGCTTGTTGAGCAGGCGTTCGCCGGCGCGGTTGACCAGGCGCAGCCGCCCGAGCTCGTCGAAGGTGAAGACGGCCACGTCCACCTCGTCGATGACGCGGTGGAGGAGGGCGGCGGCCTCGACGGCGCCCAGCCGCTGCTCGCGCAGGACTTCGCCGATGGCGTTGATCTCGAGGACCACCTGCGACAGCGCGTCCCCCTCCTGGGCCGGGCGGGCGCGCAGCGAGAAGTCCCCTTCGCGCAGGGCCGAGAGCAGGTTGGCGATGGTCTGGAGGGGCCTCACGACCCGGTCGCGCAGGTTGACGGCCAGCCAGGCCCAGAGGAAGACGGCGGCGAACGTCACCGTCCAGCGCAGCTTCAGGCTGTGCGGGTCGAGCCAGACGAAGAGCAGGGAGAAGAGGGTGCCGGGCAGGCCGATCGCCAGGGCGGAGAGCAGGATGCGGTCCTCGAAGCCGAGCGAGCCCCGGCGGATGCCGCGCAGGAGGCGTCTCGGAGAGATCCGGGGGGCCGGAGTCTTCTGCGGGGGCCTTCGCTCCAGGCTCTCAGAGGCCATGCTTTTCCAGCCGCCGGTAGAGGGCGCTGCGCGAGAGCCCCAGGGCCTGGGCCGCCTGGCGAATCGCCGCGGCCCGCCGCTCCGCCTGCTGAACCAGGCGCGCCGCGG
>CAXTNS010000108.1:0-12466 GCA_964245465.1 uncultured Thermoanaerobaculia bacterium | reverse complement strand
GAGGCGATCACGTTGCCGTAGCGGGCGAGCGCCTTCTGGATGAGCATCTTCTCGACGTCTTCCAGGGGCAGGTCCTCCAGCCGGGGCGGGGCGGGAGCGGACGAGGAGCCCTGGAGCCCCAGGTCGGGGGCCCGGACCCAGTCAGAGTCCCCGCGCCCCATGAGGACACCGCGCTCCACGGCGTGATCGAGCTCGCGCACGTTGCCCGGCCAGGGATGGGCCAGGAGGGAGGCCTGGGCCGCCTCCTCGAAGCCCCGGAACGACTTGCGGTAGCGCAGGGCGTGCTGCTCCAGGAAGACGCGGGCGAGAGAGAGGATGTCCGCCCGGCGATCGCGCAGGGGCGGGAGGCGGATCTCGACCGTGTTCAGGCGGAACAGCAGGTCCTGGCGGAACCGGCCCGCGCCGACCTCCTCGCGCAGGTCGGCGTTGGTGGCCGAGACGATGCGCACGTTGGCCGTGCGGGTCTTGGAGGAGCCGAGCCGCTCGAACTCGCCCGTTTCCAGCACGCGCAGGAGCTTGGCCTGCTGGTTGAGCGAGATGTTGGCGATCTCGTCGAGGAATAGGGTGCCGCCGTCGGCCAGCTCGAAGCGGCCCACGCGGTCGGTCTTGGCATCGGTGAAGGCGCCGCGCACGTGGCCGAAGAGCTCGCTCTCGAAGAGCGCTTCCGAGAGGCCGCCGGTATTGACCGTGATCATGGGCACGGCGGCGCGGGCCGACACGGCGTGGAGGGCGCGGGCCACGACGCCCTTGCCCGTGCCGTTCTCGCCGGTGATCAGGATGTTGGCCTCCGAGGGGCCGACGCGCTGGATCATCTCGAGCACGGGCTCCATCTCGGGCGATTCGGCGATCAGGCTCAGCTCGCCCGTGGAGCGGAGGAGCTCGTTTTCGGCCTCCAGGCGTTTGCCCCGGCGCAGGGCCTGGCGCAGGTCCACCTGGTTGCGCAGGATGGCGAGGAGGCGCGAGTTGTCCCACGGTTTTTCAACAAAATCGCGGGCGCCGCGGCGCATGACCTCCACGGCCACGTCCACGCTGGCCCAGGCCGTCATCACTACCACGGGCAGGGAGTCGTCGATGGCCTTGAGCTTGGTGAGCAGGTCGAGCCCCTCGCGGCCGGAGGTCGTATCGCGGGTGTAGTTCAGGTCCATCAGCACCACGTCCAGCTCCCGGGTGGCGACGGCTTGGATGATCTCCGCGGGAGAGGAGGCGGTCTCAGTCTCGAACCCCTCGGCCTTGAGCAGCAGGCGCAGAGCCTCCAGCACCTCTCGCAGGTCGTCCGCGATGAGCACCCTGGGCTTGGGGGCGAAGGCGTTCATGGAAGAGACTTTAACAGGGCCCAAAAAAAAGGGCTGCCGCGATCGTGGCGGCAGCCGTCAAAGGCGCGCGAACATCACCCGCGCAACGACGCGCGGGGTACCTATTTCCTTGTCAGACGACCTCGAATCCGCTCCTCTTGAGCTCGCGGCTCTCCATTTCCCGCTGGACACCCGTCTCCTCCTCGACCACGCGGCCGTCGAAGAGGTGGACCGTGCGCTGCGCGTAGCGGGCGAAGCGGGGGTCGTGGGTGACCATGCAGATCGTGGCGCCGTCTTTGTGGAGATCCGCCAGGAGGTCCATGACGGTCTCGCTGTTCTTGGAGTCGAGGTTGCCCGTGGGCTCGTCGGCGAGCAGGATCGAGGGCTTGCCCACGACCGCGCGGGCCACGGCCACGCGCTGCTGCTGACCGCCGGAGAGCTGCGACGGGTAGTGCTTCATGCGGTGCGACATGCCGACCCGCTCCAAGGCCTCCTGCACCCGATCCTTGCGCTCCTTGGCGGCCATGCCGCGGTAGGTGAGGGGCAGCTCGACGTTCTCGTACACCGTGAGGTCGCCGATCAGGTTGAAGGCCTGGAAGATGAAGCCGATCTCGCGGTTGCGGATCCGCGCCCGCTCCGAGAAGGAGAGGTCGGCCACCTGTTTGTTGTTCAGCATGTACTTGCCGTCGCTGGGCGTGTCGAGCAGGCCCAGGATCGACAGCAGCGTGGTCTTGCCGCAGCCGGAGGGTCCGGCGATCGAGACGTACTCGCCGTTGCGGATCTCCATGTGGATCCCCGACAGGGCGTGCGTCTCGACCTCGTCCGTCAGGAAGACCTTGGTGACGCCGTCGAGGCGGATCAGAGGCTCGGATGCGCTCATATGTGTTATCTCCCTGATAGTACTTACCTAAATACTAGTTCAGCCGAATTTTGTCGTAGCCGTCCTGGGCCGAGGTGTCCGAGAGGATCACCCGGTCGCCGACGTTCAGGCCCTTGATGATTTCCACCGTGTTGACGGAGGTACGGCCGAGCTCCACCGGCACCCGTACGGCCGTCTTGCCGTCCTCGTTGACCTTGAAGAGCTCGATCTTGCTGTTGGCCTGGCCGACGCTCGGACGGCCCACGTAGAGCACGTTCTGCAGACGCTCGATCTCGATCGTGCCGTCCACCTGGAGGTTCGGCCGGGCGCCCTTGGGAAGCGCCGCGTCGAGGGCCACGTCCACGATGACCACGCCGTCCTGCGACGACGGGGCGACCCGCGTCACGTGGCCGGGGATGACGCCGTTGCGCGTGTCGATGGCAGCCGACTGGCCCCTCAGCACGTCCTTGGCCATGACCTCCGGAATGCGCAGCTCGGCCTTGAGCCGGGTCGGCTGGGCCACGCGGGCGAGCACCGTGCCCGGGTTCACGCTCTGGCCCACCTGCACCGGCAGCTCCTGGAGCACGCCGGCGATGCCGGCCCGCACCTTGAGCGACTCGACCTGGCGCCGCCGTAGCGCATAGAGGGCCTGCATCTGGTTCACCCGCGCCCGCTGGGCCGCGAGCTGGGCCTGCGAGGAGCGCTTGCTCTGGAGGAAGCGGTCCCGCTCGATGCGAGACTGCTTGCCGAGCTGCTCCGCCTTGAGGCGCGAGAGCTTGAGGTCGAGCTCCGGGATCAGCCCCTCCTTGGCCAGCTTCTCGTCCGCCTCCTCCTGGAGGTCCGCCTGCGCGCTCGCCGACTCGGCGGCGTTGACCTGCGACTGTTGAGCCAGAACCTGGCTCTCGAGCTGGGCCTTCAGGTCGTTGTAGTCCGCCTCCGCGGCCCGGAGCTGCGCCTCGGCTTCGAGGGAGGCCTGGGAGATCTCGGGATCGCTCATTTCGAGCAGGACCGTATCCGCCTGGACCTCGACGCCGGGCAGCGCCGGGATGCGCTCCACCCGGGCCACCACCGGAGATGAGATCAAGCGCACGTCTTCCGGCACCAGCGAGCCGGGACCGCGCACCTGGCGCAGCATCGGCCCGCGCTTGACCGTCTCGATCCAGACCGTCTCTTTCGCCACCGTCGGCGCCGCCGGCTCCAGCCGGGACAACCCGAAGGTGACCAGCGAGACCACCGCGATCGCCGCCACGATGAGGATGTTCCGCCTCATCCGGCGCTTCTGTGCTTGTCCACTGCGAGGGATGTCCATATCGTTTTCTCCGGTCTGTGCTACGCACTGCCCGTGCCAAGGTTTCAAAGGCCGTAAGTCATTGATCCTAAAAATTTTAAGCGTTGTTGCACAGGCCGCTTCTGTTCGCTCGCGGGAATCGGGCGTCCCAAAAGCGGACACTTCCCGTGTTAGCCTTTCCGCATGAGCGCCGAGCAGCATCGCCAGACCGCCCCAGCCGTTCTCGGCTTCGCCGTCCTCACGGTGAGCGATTCCCGCGCGAAGACGGATGACGTCAGCGGACGCACGATCCGGGACCTGATCTCCGCCGCCGGCCACCCGGTGGTGGATTCTAGTCTGGTACCCGACGACGCGGAGGCCATCCGGGGCGCCGTGCAGCGGTTTCTGGCCCTGCCGGGAGTGGACGTGGTGGTGACGACGGGGGGCACGGGCTTTTCCCCCCGGGACGTGACCCTGGCCGCCGCGGCGCCCCTCTTCGAGAAGCCCGTCGAGGGGTTCGGCGAGCTGTTCCGGATGCTCTCCTACCAGCAGGTGGGGGCCGCGGCCATGCTGAGCCGCGCCGCCGCCGGGCTCGTGGGCGCCAAGGCCGTGTTCCTGCTCCCGGGCTCCCCCAAGGCGGTGGCGCTCGCCATGGAGAAGCTGATCCTGCCCGAGGCCGCGCACCTCCTCGGACAGGCGCGACGGGCCGGCTAGCGTCTCCTTCGGCCCGAGATCAGCCTCCAGAGGATCAGCAGGAGGATCGAGCCCAGAATTGCCGTGACGAAGCTGGGGATGTTAAGACCCGAGACCGCCCCGCCCCAGTCCATCGCAGTGGCCAACCAGCCACCCAGCATGGCGCCAAGGACGCCGATGATGATCGTGACGATGCAGCCACCAGGATCCTTCCCCGGCATCAGGAACTTGGCAATACCCCCAGCGATCAGCCCAAGGAGGATCCATCCCAAAATCGTCATACCCTCTCTCCTTTCCGTGCCGTGACGGTCTGACTTCCCGTCTGGGATCGTGCTAGACCTGTGCCAGAGCGGGAGCGGACATAGAATGTCCCCGCCATGCCCGAGATGAACGAGACCAGCTCCAGCCCATCCCGTCCCCGTCTGTACCTGATCGACGGGTACTCCAACATCTTCCGCGCCTTCTACGCCATCCGGAACCTCTCCAACTCGCGGGGGGAGCCCACGAACGCCGTCTACGGCTTCATCACCATGCTCAGGAAGCTCCTGCGCGAGGACAACCCCGACCTCTTGGGCGTGGCCCTCGAAGGCGGCAGGACCTTCCGCAGCGAGAAGTACGAGGAGTACAAGGCCAACCGCCGCCCCATGCCCGAGGACCTGGCGAGCCAGCTCCCGCTGATCCGCCGGGTGCTGGAGGCCTACCGCATCCCCACGCTGGAGCTGGCCGGCTACGAGGCCGACGACGTGCTGGGCTCCCTCTCCTGCCGGGCCGCGGAGGCGGGCTACGACGTCGTCCTGGTCTCGGCCGACAAGGACCTGATGCAACTCGTCGAGCCCCGCGTCTCCCTCTTCCACACGGGCCGCAACAAGATGTACGGCCCCAAGGAGGTGGAGGAGGACTTCGGCGTGCCTCCCTCCAGGGTGGCGGACGTCCTGGCCCTCATGGGCGACTCGATCGACAACATCCCCGGCGTGCCCGGGATCGGCGAGAAGGGCGCCAAGAGCCTCATCCAGGAGTACGGCTCGCTCGAAGACCTCCTGGCGCGGGCCGGCGAGATCTCCCGCAAGGCCTACCGCGAGGGACTCCAGGAGCACCAGGAGCAGGCCCGCCTGTCCAAGGAGCTGTCGACCATCCACACCAACCTCGAAGTCCCCTTCGACCCCGAGGCGCTCCACCGCGATCCGCCGGACGTGGAGGCCCTGCGCAAAGTTTTTGCCGAGCTGGAGTTCTTCTCCCTGGTCGAGGAGCTGGGGCCGGCGGGCGCCACGGCAGACGGGGGAGGAGCCGAGATTTCCGCCGCCGAAGAGGCGGTGTCCGTGGAGGTCTGGTCCGACCAAGCCGGGCGTCTGGTTGGAGGCGAGGTCTACGTCGCCGTGCTGGGCGACGAGCGGCCCCTGGGGATCGCCGTGGCCTCTGCCGGGGAGGGTCCGATCCTCTACGCCGATTTCCGGAGGGACGGCCTACGCGACGCGGCCCTGGAGAGCCTGCGGAGCTGGATCGGAGATCCCCAGGTGCGCATCGCCGGGCACAACCTGAAGGAGATCCTCCGCCTCTGCCCCGGCCCTCTCTGCGAGTCCGCCCTCTTCGACGCCATGCTGGTCTCCTACCTCCTGAAGCCCTCCGTCCACGGCCATTCCCTGGACGAATTGGCCCTGGAAAGGCTGAGCCGCAAGGCCCTGACCTCCAAGGACGCCGGTTGGGACAAGGGGCAGGAGCCCCCCGTGGGGGATTCCCGGCTCGCGGCCTACGCCGGCGAGCGGGTGGAGATGGCCCGCAGGATGGCCGAGGCCATGCGGACGGAGCTGGAGGCGGGCTCCCTCGCCCGGGTCTACACGGAGATCGAGGCGCCGCTCGTGCCCGTCCTCCTGAGAATGGAAGAGGCCGGCATCCTGCTCGACGCGGACTACCTGAAAGACATGTCCGCCGAGCTGGGCAAGGAGCTGGCCGAGCTGGAGCAGGAGATCTACAAGCAGGCGGGCGAGACCTTCAACCTCAACTCCCCCCAACAGCTAGGCTCCATCCTCTTCGAGAAGATGGGTCTCCCCGCCCTCAAGAAGACCCAGAAGACCAAGAGCTACTCGACGGGCGCCGAGACCCTGGAAGAGCTGGGCCGCCGCGGCTATCCCATCGCCCAGCTTCTCCTGCGCTACCGGGAGCTCTCCAAGCTCAAGTCCACCTACGTCGACGCCCTGCCGGCCATCGTGGGGCCGGACGGCCGCGTCCACACCCGCTTCAACCAGGCGGTGGCGGCGACCGGGCGACTCTCCTCGACCAATCCGAACCTGCAGAACATCCCCGTCCGCACCGAGCTGGGCCAGCGCATCCGCCGCGCTTTCGTGGCGCCGCCGGGGGAGGTGCTGCTGGTGGCCGACTACAGCCAGATCGAGCTGCGCATCCTGGCCCACATCGCGGAGGAGAAGGCCCTGATCGACGCCTTCGCCGCCGGGCAGGACATCCACCGCGCCACGGCCGCCATCGTCCTGGGCGTGGCGCCCGAGCTGGTGACCGGTGAGCAGCGCCGGGCGGCCAAGACGATCAACTTCGGCATCCTCTACGGCATGAGCGCCTACGGCCTCAGCCAGGAGCTTCAGATCTCCACCAAGGAGGCGGACAAGTTCATCTCCGCCTACCTGGGCCAGTATCCCGGCGTGAAGCGCTACATGGAAGAGACGCTCGAAAACGCCGAGAGGGAAGGCAAGGTCGAGACCCTCTACGGCCGCGTCCGCTGGCTGCCGGACATCAAGAGCAAGAACTGGAACCTGCGGGAGAACGCCCGCCGCATGGCCATCAACGCCCGCATCCAGGGCACGGCGGCGGACATCCTGAAACTGGCCATGATCGCCGTCGACCGGCGCCTGCGCGACGAGCAGCCCGGAGCCCATCTCCTCCTCACCGTGCACGACGAGCTCGTCCTGGAGGTCCCCGAGGAGCAGGCCGAAGCCGTGGCGGAGATCGTCAAGGCCGAAATGGAGGGCGTGGTGGACCTCAAGGTGCCGCTCGTCGTCGACACCGGCTGGGGCAAGAGCTGGTATGAGGCCAAAGGCTGAGAAAGAGCTGAAGCTGCTCTACGTCCCCACCCGGGAGGAGTGGCGCGCCTGGCTCGCGGAGCACCACGAGACCGAGACCGAGGTCTGGCTCGTCTACCCCAAGAGGCACACGGGCGAGCCCCGGGTCCCCTACGGCGACGCCGTCGAGGAGGCCCTCTGCTTCGGCTGGATCGACAGCATCGCCCGCCGGATCGACGAGGACCGGTTCGCCCAGAAGTTCACCCCGAGGAAGGACACCGGCAACTGGTCCGCTCCCAATCTCGAGAGGATGGAGCGGCTCATCGCTGGCGGACAGATGACCCCGGCCGGCTTGGCGAAATTCGCGCCTGTGGCTCAACCCCAGAGATACCAAGCCGATTCCGCGCTTCCTCCCTTCGTGGAAAAGGCGTTGAAGGCAAACGAGGCCGCTTACCGGAATTTCCTGGCCTTGGCGCCTTCCCACCGGAGAAACTACGTCCGCTGGATTCTTGAAGCGAAAAAAGAGGAAACTCGCCAGCGCAGGCTTCAAGAGGCTCTACACCTGCTTGAAACCAACCAAAAGCTCGGGTTGAAGTAAGGCGGCGGCTTTTTTCAATGTTTGAGCTGGAGAAACATTGTTTTTCCGGCTCAAACATTGTTTCCTGGGAAAAAACAATGTTTGAAGCCGGTGCCACAGTGTTCCAAGTCGTGGAACATTATTTTTTCCGCTCAAACATTGTTCGAGCCGAAAAAACAATGTTTCAAGGCAGCGGAAGGCTGATTCAGCCCCTTTTTAGGGAATTTCTTCTACCCAGAGGATAGGAAACTCTGGCGCCACTTCTTTGATGCCGTTGTAGAGCCTCCGGTCGGCAGTAACGACGGAACATTCATGGTGGAGCGCCAACGCTACATAGAGGCTGTCGTAGAAGCTCCGATTGAAGTCGTGGGCGATCTCCCAGGCCATTTCGACGAGACTTTCTGAGGGGTAGACCTGGAAGTCGAAACCTGGGAGGACTTGCAGGATGAAGCGGGCAGTATCCGGAGGGATCTCTCCCTTCTTCCACCTCTTCCAAACGATGTTTCCGACTTCAGCCCAGATGAGATCGGGAGCCCAAAGCTCCAAGCCCTCCTTTAGGAGACGGGAGGCCAATTCGGAGTAGGGCTCGGGCAGCACCCACTTGACAGCTACGCTGGCATCCACCACCAAGCGGGTCAACGATCCCGATCCTCACGGATCAGGTCTGCGCTGTCTCCCTGGATTCGTCCTTCCAGGCTCTGCCTCAACTGCGCGGCAATCTGGCGAGTCTCGGCCATCGACAGCTTGGCTGCGGACTCCAGGATCATCTTGACCTCGCCCTGCAGAGACCGGCCGTGCCGCTGAGCTCGGTGCTTCAATCTCTCGACAGTATCAGGATGGAGATCCCGGACTAGAAGCTGTGCCATGGTACACCTCCCTGCTATCATTATGATAGCAGGGAGTCCAGGACGTCCAGCTTCTATCCCACGGTCACCGGCGCGTCCGCATAGACGAACTCCACTTCCCTCTCCACATCTTCCGACAGGCTCTTGTGGACCGGGCAGGTCAGGGCCGCGTTCTCCAGCTTCTTCTTCTGTTCCGGGGTGAGGCCGGCGGGCATCTGGATCGTCACCGGGATCGCGCCGATCCGCCGGGGGTTCGACGCCATGTGCTTCTCCAGGCGGAAGGAGAGGCCGGTGAGGTCGATCCCGTCGCGTTCGCCCACGATGGCGATCAGGGTGATCATGCAGGCGCCGAGGGCGGTGGCGGCGAGGTCGGTGGGGGAGAAGGAACTGCCGTCCCCCTGGTTGTCCACCGGGGCGGCCGTCCGGATCACGGTGCCCGAGGGGCCGTGGGTCAGCTCGGTCTTGAGGTTGCCGATGTACTTGCCGGTGATCTCGACGGCCATGGAAGTCTCCTTGCGTTCGGGTCCGGCCGCCAGTGTATCAGGGTGTATCAGGGGCGATGGCGCTTCCAGGGCCGATTTCTGCCACAGCCTGTGGCAGAACTTCCAGGGGAGCTCCGGCCAGCTCCGTTTCGAGCTGCGCCGGGCTGGGCAGGACGTCCCGGAGATGCTCCGGCATGAGCTGATACGTGGCCAAGCCGATGGGGTTGTGGAGACCCTGGAGGGAGTACTCCGCGATCATGCGGTTCTGGTCCCGGCAGAGGATGAGCCCGATGGTAGGCCCGTCGCCGGGCTTGCGGAGCAGGTTGTCCACCGCCGAGAGGTAGAAGCTCATCTTGCCCGCGTGCTCCGGCTGAAAGGGGCCGCTCTTCAGATCGATGACGACGTAGCAGCGCAGGTCGAGGTGGTAGAAGAGGAGGTCCAGGTAGAAGTCCTCGCCGCCGACCTCCAGGTGGTACTGGCTGCCGACCAGGGCGAAACCCGCTCCCAGCTCGAGGAGGAACTTCCGGACGTGGGCCAGGAGGGCACACTCGAGATCGCGCTCGTGGGCTTCCGCGCTGAGAGAGAGGAAGTTGAACAGGTAAGGGTCCTTGAGGGTGCCCTGGGCCAGGTCGGACTGTGGGGCGGCGAGCACCCGCTGGAAGTTGGTCAGCGCCTTGCCCTGGCGGCGGTGGAGACCGCCGTCGATCTGATAGACGAGCACGTTGCGCGACCAACCGTGCTCGATGGCCGCGCGGGCGTACCACTGGCGCTCGGCGGCCTCCTTGAGCTTCTCCAGCAGGACGACGTGGTGTCCCCAAGGGATTTCTGCCACAGCCTGTGGCAGAACTGGCCGACCCGTTTCTGCCACAGGCTGTGGCAGAAATTCGGAGCCGGGCGGGTAGGCAAGGTAGAAAGCCCTCATGCGCCAGAGGTTACGGGTCGAGAAGCCGGCAACGCCGGGGAAGGAGCGGCCGAGATCCTCAGCCAGGCGTTCGATGACGGCGGTGCCCCAGCCCTCCCGCTCCTGGCGAAGGACGATGTCCCTGCCCATTTCCCAGTAGAGGTGGAGGAGCTCGCGGTTGACCGCGAACGCTGCCCGGGTCTGGGCCTGGAGGATGCGGGCCTTGACCTGCTCCAGGAACTCGGCATAGCTCTCGTAGAACGGCAGACGGGCACGCGCCACCTTTCCGGCGGACCGGCCTTCGAGCTTGTCCGTTCTCGCTTTGCGAGCCACGGCGCGGATCTTAGCACCGGCGGTATAACTTCGCTACGGAGGAAATGGCGTTCTGAGAGGATCTGGAAGGTCTGCCACGGCTGTGGCAGACATCAAATTCAGCGTTTGGGAAAGAAGCCCTCCTGGACGGAGCGCACGTCCTGGACGGAGATGAAGGCCGTGGGGTGGGCGGCGCGCACGGTGTCCAGGACCTTGCCGAGGTCCTTCCTCTTGATCACGGTCAGGATCAGCCGCACGTTGCCGCGGATGCCCCGGGCCGCGAAGTCGGTGACGCCGAAGCGGGCGGCGCGCAGGTTCTCGATCAGGCCGCTGGCGTCCTCGCTGGTGATGATCTGGACGGACTGGAGACCCAGGGCGAGCCGGTTCTCGAAGAAGAACCCCAGCCAGGTGCCGGAGGCGAAGCCCGCCGCGTAGGCCACGTAGTTGTACCAGTGGTCCAGGTGCTTCATGGCCTGGCTGATGGCGAAGAGCCAGACCATCACCTCGAAGAAGCCCACGAAGGGGGCTACCTTCCTCATGCCCCGCGAGATCAGCAGGATGCGCAGGGTCGACAGCGACACGTCGACCAGGCGGGCGCAGAAGATCAGGAGCGGGATCCCGATCAGGGACCAGGGGGTGTCCGGGAGCATCAGCGCCCGACCAGGATCAGGATGCCCGCGATCAGGGCGAGCAGGCCCTCGATCACCCCGAGGAAGGGGATGGGCAGAGGGATCAGGCTGCCCAGTCCGATCAGGATGAGATAGATCCCCAGGAGCAGCAGTCCGACGCTGCGCGTGCTTCGAGCCATGTCGTGTCCCTCCTTGAAAGAACGTCCATAGGATATCGTTCCTCCCCATGCAGACGACGAATCCCTGGGACTTGAAGGGCAAGGTGGCGGTGGTGACGGGCGCTTCGCGGGGCATCGGCGAGGCCATCGCGGTCTCTCTGGCCGCGGCCGGCGCACGGGTGGTGCTGGCGAGCCGCAAGCTGGAAGGGCTCGAAGCGGTGGCGGCCCGCATCCGCGAGGCGGGCGGCGAGGCTGTGGCGGTGGCCTGCCACACGGGCAAGGCGTCGGACGTCCAGGCCCTGGTGGACCGCGCGAGGGAGGCCTTCGGCGGCGTGGACGTGCTGGTGAACAACGCGGCCACGAGCCCCCACTTCGGGCCGCTCCTGGAGGCCGAGGACAGCCACTGGGACAAGACGTTCGAGGTGAACGTCAAAGGCTACGCCCACGCCATCCGCGCCTGCGTGCCCCTGATGCGGGAGCGCGGCGGCGGCTCGATCGTCAACGTGGCCTCGGTGGCCGGCATGTTCCCCCACGGCGGCCTCGGAGTGTACGGCGTGTCCAAGGCCGCCGTGCTCATGATGACGAAGACGCTCGCCGTGGAGCTGGCTCCGGACCAGATCCGGGTGAACGCCCTCGCCCCGGGTCTGATCCAGACGCGCTTTTCCGAGGTGCTGTGGTCCTCGCCCGAGCGGCACGAGAAGGCCCTGCGATCGATCCCCCAGGGCCGGCTGGGCCAGCCGGAGGACATCGCAGGGGCCGTGGTCTACCTCGCGGGCGACGCCTCCCGCTTCACGACGGGGGCGGTGCTGGTGATCGACGGGGCTCAGACGCTGGCTGGAGTGTATTAGTTGCCTCCAAAGCCTGCGCCAACGCCTGGATCAAATCGGCCGTCAGGTCGTCCACGTCCTCGATGCCGATCGACAGGCGGATCAGGTCCGGAGGTGGTCCCAATCGGTCCCGCAATTCGGGCGGAACGCTGGCGTGGGACATCCGGCAGGGCAGGCTGATCGAGGAGCCCACCGAGCCGAAGCTCACGGCGATGGTGAAGAGCCGCGTGGCCTCGACGATCCTCCGGGAGAGGTCCGCATTGCCCGTGGTGAAGCTGATGACGGCTCCCATCCCCGGATAGAAGACTTCGCGGACCGCCGGGTGCTCCCGGAGGAAAGCCGAGGTCTTGGCGGCCGTGGCGCTCTGCCTTTCGACCCGCAGGGCCAGTGTCTTCATCCCACGTAGTAAGAGCCAGCTCTCGAAGGGTGCCAGGCCCGTGCCTTCGGCATTGAGATGGAAAGCGAGGCGGGCGTGGAGGCCGGGATCATCCGTGACCACGGCGCCCGCGCAGACGTCGCCATGGCCGCAGAGGAACTTGGTGGCCGAGTGGACCACGAGATCAGCCCCCAGGTCGAGGGGACGCTGGAGGCAGGGGGAGAGGAGCGAGTTGTCCACGGC
>CAXTNS010000107.1:10165-13847 GCA_964245465.1 uncultured Thermoanaerobaculia bacterium | reverse complement strand
GGTGGGGGGGTGGCTAAATACCCTTTCTTTCGGGGGCCCCCGCGCCCCGCCGGTGGTTCACCGGGGCGCGGCCCGCTCGGAATCGAGGGCGTCTCAGGGATTCGACCCGCTCCAGGCGCTGGTGTTGCCGCTCTCGAAGCCGTCGTTGAAGATGCCGTTGGGCAGGCCTGTCGTGCAGGCGGCCGCGCTGGAGATGTTCACGGAGTCGACGAACCAGCCGGTCGCCGCGATGCTGTCGTCGTCACCCTCGTGCCAGCGCAGTCGCACGGTGGAGCCGGCGAAGGCGCCGAGGTTGGCGGTGACCTTGGTCATCGCGCCGATCGTGCCGTTGCACCAGGCCCGCTTGCCGCCGATCGGGTTCGAGTGGGTGTTGTTGACGGTGCCCGTGAAGCCGCCGGCCGTGAAGGCCGCGTCCGGCAGCACGGTCCATGTCGAGCCGCCGTTGGTCGTGATCTCCATCGTACCGCCGTCGAAGCAGGTGCCCGAGTTCTCGAACGAGAAGGTGTGCCAGAAGGTGAGCACGGAGGCGGCCGAAGGCACGAACGACGGGGTGACCAGGACCCGGTCGGAGACCGTGGTCTGGCTGGCCGAGGCCCAGGAGTGCGTGGGGGTCTGCGACTGCGCCGTCGACCAGGTCCAGTCGGCGCTCCCCGCCACCGGCGCGTGCGTCCAGCCCGGGTTGTCGAAGCCGCCGGCCGCCTCGAACGTCTCGCTGAGCAGGGTCGAGACCGGGCCGGTGACCGTGGCGCTGCGCTCGACGGTATTGGCGTCCGCCACGCTGTTCGAGCCGTCGACCGCGCGCACGACGTAGAAGTAGGTCGTGCCGCTGACGAGCGAGGCGGAAGAGTCGACGTAGTTCGTGCCGGTCACTCCCGAGGCGATCAGGTTGCCCGGGCCCGGTGTGAAGCCGGACGTGGTCGAGCGGTAGACGTTGTAGGTGATCGGGCCGCCGCAGTTGGCGGTGGCCGCCGTCCAGGCGAGGGTGATACCGCAGGAGGCAGCCCCGTTGTTGGTGGCGCTGGTCAAGCCCGCGAAGGTCGGCGCCATGGTGCAGGCTCCGGTCGCCGTGGCCTGGACGCAGCTCGACGGGGTGGACTCGCAGAAGCCGGTGGCGTCGCGGCCGGTGACCCGGAACGCGTAGGTGGTGCCGCCGGAAACGGTGGTGTCGTTGAACGGCGAGCCAGCCACGCCGGGGCCCACGACGGCGAAGGTGCCGGGCGAGGCACAGGTCCCCGAGGCGCGGTAGACGTTGAAGCTGGACGAGGAGGGCGAGCCGTCGCTCCAGGTGACCTGGATGGTGTTGGGCGCCGTGGCCGTGGCGGTGCCGATGTTCGGCGCGCCCGGAGGCGTGCAGGGGCCGACGCCGTCGATGGCCATGGCGCCGGTGTTGCCGGCGTCGAGCCAGTTGGAGAGGCGGGTGCTGTTGGTGCCGCCGCCGGTCCAGGAGACGCTGAAGCGGCCGTAGATGTCGGAGAGGTTGTCGCCCGTGGCGCCGCAGGCGGAGGCGCCGCCGTGGAGCTGGCCGATGAAGCGGCCGGCGGCGTTGTAGAGCGGCGAGCCCGAGGAGCCGGGCTCGGTCACGCCCGGCACGGTGAACGGTCCGGGAGGATCGGTCGCCCAGTGCACCCAGAGGTGGGTGCCGTCGCCCGGGGTCGGCGGCGGAGTGCTGGCCCAACTGCTGGGCACCATGTTGGCCACCGAGTAGGTGATGCGCTTCTCGTCCGTGTTCGGGTGATGGATGCCGGCGCAGGGGCCCCCGGTGGTGCAGGTGACGTTACCGGACGAGCGGTCCCAGCCTTCCCAGTAGTGGTTGAAGGCGGGCACCGGCGGATCGTCGAGCTCGACCAGTGTGAAGTCGGACGCCGAGGAGCTGGCGCGGAAGAAGGAGCCGGTGTGGAACTGCGTGAGCTGGCCGTCGCCCGGCTGCCCGCTCTGGGCGCTGCCGGGCGTCCGGCAGAACGAGTTCTGGAAGTTCCAGAAGGCCACCAGCGAGCCGGCGATGCCGGAGTTGATGCCGCAGTGGTTGGCGGTGATGAAGTACATCTTGTGGTCGTTGGCGGTGTCGTTGATCAGCGATCCGGTGCAGAAGGTCGAGCCGCCGGTCGAGATCACCGCCACGGCCCGCATCTGCACGCGCCAGGGGTCTCCGGCGTCGAGGCATTCGACGTCCAGGTTGCAGCTTCCGGACTTGACCAGCGGGGTGGTGCCGAAGCCCCGGTAGCCCTGGTTGATGGAGGCCAGCTCGAGCTCCACTTCGTCCTTCTCGCCCGCCGGTACCGTGAGCTCGACGACCAGGTCGTCGGTGAGCACCGGCGGCGTCCACAACTGGCCGTGGGACTCGTTGTCATCGGCGGTGAAGGGCCGCAGCATCTCCTTGCCGTCGGTGGAGTAGAGGAGCAGGCGGCCGTGGGCCGGCATCTTGAAGTGCGAGAAGCCAAGGTTGAGGGAGGTCGTCCCCTCGCGGCCTAGGATGCGCAGGCGCCACAGCATCGTGCCGTCGGACAGGCTCTCCCAGGTGCCGCGAGCCGAGGGGGTGATCGAGACCGCTTCGGGGATGGCGTAGCGCGGCGGCAGGCCCTGGCTGTCGCGGACCTCATCCTCTCGGGCGATCGCCACGAGGTCCATCGGCGACGCCAGCACGGAGTCAATCCGTTGGACGTCCATCACCGGAAACCGGCTGGCGGTGGGAGTGATGCTCTGGGCCGCGAGTCCGGCGGTGCCCAGAAGCGTTATGGCGAAAGCGATCCGCAACGCTTGCGACTTCATGAAGGCCTCCTTGGTCCAATTCGTACGGGCTGAACGGCAGAAAATGGCCCTTCAGTATAGGCCCCCTCCTGCCCTGCCACAATCCCTGACTCGCCGTCCGGCCCGGCAAATTCCACCGCAATGCAAGCTCACGTTGCGGTGGCTCCACGGACTCCACCGCGGCGCACGGATCTTCACCGCAACTTGGGCCTGTGTTGCGGTGAGTCCGGAAAGGCCACCGCAGCGTTCGCTGGTCCACCGCGGAATGGAGGTATCCACCGCATCGTTAATGTATCCACCGCAATATATGGATACTCTGCCGCAACGTCAGGCTGTCCACCGCGTTGTTCAGGTATCCACCGCAACCTGTCTTGGTACACCGCAAAATGCCGACACTCTGCCGCAACGTCGAAAGATTCACCGCAACGCATCCAGATCCACCGCAACGTTCGTGTATCCACCGCTTTGTACGGATTCCCACCGCAACGTGTCCGGCTTCACCGCAACGTTGCGGAGAAAGAGCGGGGATCCGGCGTGCTAGCATTCCCTCCCGCAGTTTCACCGCAACCTTGAGCCGGTTGGACGGGTACCGGAGGAAACGAATGAGCTCCAAGCTTTCGGTCGAGGCCTTGTTGGCGAACCTGGAGGAGCGGGCGGCGTTTCACCGCGAGCAGGAGGCCTTGCACGCGCAGAAGGAGACCCATCACAGGGATCAGCGGGCGGTCCACGCGGCCGAGTTGGAGAAGGTGCTGCAGAGCCTGGAGACGTTCCGGACGGCGGCCGCGTCGGCGGTGGACCTCGCCCGGCCGGTGGCGCCCAAGGGGGTTCCGGCTCCGGAAGAGCCCAAGCTGCCGCCGCCCGGCCGGCTGATGGCGGGGCGCCTGGTGCGGCGGGTCGCCGGCGCGTGCGCCTGGATCTGCGCGACGAACTGCTGAAC
>CAXTNS010000107.1:2276-10155 GCA_964245465.1 uncultured Thermoanaerobaculia bacterium | reverse complement strand
AGAGCCTTTCGTTCCGGCCACGGTGGCGGCGGAAGTCAACCGCCGCTTCGCGAGCCATTTGACGAAGCCCGTCAGCTCGCGGGCCGCCTCGGACGTCCTGCGCCGGATGCTCGCGGAAGGCGGCCTCAAGCTCGTCCGCAAGGGGACGGCCTTCCACGAGGCGCAGTACGCGCGGCGCCGATAGGACAGCGGTCAACCGGGAAGCGGGTTAACATACCGGCCGAAGCGATACGATCCCTTTTCAAAAGCTTCTACCCGGGAGAGGCCGGTGAAACCCAGGGTTGACCGCAGCAAAGACGCCCATCGAGGCTCCAAGACCGCGGCGGCACCGCAGGCGGCCGAACCGCGCGCGGAGAGCTCCGCCGGGTGGCGGCTGGTGCTGGCGGGCCTCCTGGTCCTCGCCTTCTACGGCGGGTTGCGGATCGGTGTCGAAGAGCCCTGGGGGTATGACGACTACTACCATCTGGGGGTCACGCGCGAGCTCAGGCACCAGTTTCCGCTGCGCACCTTTCCCTGGACTCCTTTTTCGGTCCTGGCCGAACGCCACGTCGACAAGGAGCCCCTGTTTCACGTCCTGCTCATGCCGGTCGCCGGCTTGCCGGTCGAAGCCGCGGCGCTGGCCGGGGTGCTGCTGGGGCAGGCGTTCCTCATCGGATCGGTGGCGTGGTTCCTGCGGTCGCAACGGGTGCCGGCAGCCGCCGGCTGGCTCCTGGGCCTGGCCGCTCTGGGGCCGTTCTTCGCCCTGCGGATCGAGCAGCTTCGGCCGCACGTGTGGATGCTGGGCTTCAGCGTGCTGGTCCTGGGCCTTCTCCTCCGGGGCGCGCGGCCCTGGGTTCTGGCGGTGGTCTGCGCGCTCTTCGGGCTGGTGCACACCGGGGGCTGGGTGGCGATCCCTTTCGCGCTCGTCTGGAGCCTGGCCCGCCGGTTCGCGCCCGCCGACCCCCCTGAGGGGAACCGGGAGGACCGCCGCTTTCAGCTCGTGCCCGTGCTGGCGGCGGCCGGCGGCTGGCTCCTGGGGCAGCTCGTGCATCCCAATCTGCCGCACAATTTCTGGCTCGTCTGGATGGTGAACGCGATGGTGCCCCTGGCTTCCACGGGAGCCGCGGGTGGCAGCCTGCACGAGGCGCTCGGGATCGAGCTGCAACGGCCGTCCGGGCTGTTCCTCCTGGAGCAGTGGCCTCTCTTCATCGCGCCCGTTCTGGCGGTGGCGCGGCTGGTGCGCCGGCCTGAGGCGCGCACGCCCGCGGCTCTGACCCTGGGGTCGTTGACCGTGGCGTTTCTCTTGGCCGGCATCTTCCTGCTGCGCAGGATGGTGGAGGTCGGCGCAGTGCTGGGGATCCCGGCGTTGGCCGTGGTCTGGGCGGAGTCCTGGAGCCTGGAGGCGGTACGCCGCGGCAAGCGTCCGCCGCCGTTGCCGGGCCGCCGCCGGACCCTGGCCGCCCTGGGGCTCGTCCTCGCCGCCGCGTGGACGGTCGTGCAGGTGCGCGACCTTGGCCGGGGCGATCTGCGGCCGCTGGGAGCGGGGAGGCCGCTCGCCATGGCGCGCTTCCTGGGAGAACACGGCCGGAAAGGCGCCCTGGTGTTCACGGCGCAATGGGCGGACTCCGCGCCTCTCTTCTACGCGGCGCCGCAGCTCAGGTCGCTGGTGGCTCTGGATCCGACGTTCTTCTATGCCAAGGATCCGCAGCTCTTCGAGCGTTACTGGGCGATCGCGCACGGCCGCAGCGGAGACCCGGTGGGAGAGATCGGGCGCCGCTTCGGCGCACGGTACGCCACGATCTGGAAGGCTCCCGGCTTCAAGCCCCTGGCCTTGCAGTTGCGGCGCGACCGCCGGGCGTGGATGGTCTACGAGGATCCTTATTACGAAATCTGGGAGAGCGCCGGCCTGGGGCCGGGTGGATTTTATCTTCGGTAAAACGCGCCATGAAACGGTTGTTCTTCGCTTGGGTGTTCCCCTTTTTGCGGTCTCCGCGGAGGGCGCCGCGCCGGACGGGCCGCCGCTCGCGGAGCAGCTCCGGGCCGACGCCGTGCAGCCGCGCAGCGCGCTCGCGGCGCTGATCGCCGCCAACCAGGACTTCTCCCTGCTGCGGCCCGAGGAAGCGAAGGACAACCTCCGCATCCCCCTGTGGCTGCGGGTGTACTGGCGCAAGGCGCATCCGGAGGGGGTCTATTCGGCCTCCGATCCAGCCGGTGGCTATCCGCGCGTGCTCAAGGAAGTGCACGCCTGGATGGTGAGCCACCAGGACCTCGTGCCCGGCCCGGGGGAGAGCGACTCGTTCCCCGCAAGCGAGGCCACGGTCTCGGGCGAGCAGCGGATCTCAGGCGCGCAGGCGTCGCCCCGCAGCCAGTCGGACATCCGCGTCAACTACTGGGATCCAATGAAGATCATCGCCGCTTCCAACAACGTTCTGGCCGGCGGTGCTCAGGCGCAGTTCCATTCGGCCAACGGCGGCACGACCTGGGGCCAGGCGAACCTGCCGCTGATCCCGGGCGACGACTTCCATTCTGATCCGGCGGTGGACTGGACGTCGGACGGCACGGCCTGGGCGGCCACGGTCGGTGTCAACGCCTCTTCCCTGGCCCTCCGGATGAGGGCCTACAAGTCGACGGACAACGGCGTCACCTGGACGTTCGACAACACGTTCTCCGGGGCTCAGATGAGTGCCGACAAAGAGAAGATCTGGGTCGATCACAGCGAGACGTCGCCGTTCAAAGACAACCTCTATGCCATCTGGTACAACAACGGCCCGGCGTTCATGAACCGGCGCACGGGGCCGGCCGGCTCCTGGCAGACGCCGGTCCAGGTGAGCGGCGCGGAGTCGGTGGGCGCGGCGATCGGCGCCGACGTGAAGACGAACGCTTTTGGCGACGTGTTCGGTTTCTGGCCGACGGCGGAGAACCAGAAGATCTTCGTGGTGAAGTCCACCAACGGTGGCGTCTCCTACGGCACACCCGTCCAGATCGCCACGACGTTCGACAGCTTCGACATCGGCGTACCGTCGTTCGCCGGCCGGCGGGCGCTCCTCTATGTCTCCGGCGGCGCCTACCGCACGGCCACCAGGAACATGGTCTATGCCACCTGGACCGACCTGACGGGCGCCACGGGGTGCACGGCGGCGGGCAACGAGCCAGGCTCCAACGTGGCTTCGACCTGCAAGACGCGCATCTGGTTCGCGCGCTCCACCAACGGCGGCGCCACCTGGTTGCCGGCGGTGATGATCAACAACCCGTCTTCGCTCAACGACCAGTTCAACCAGTGGATGGTGGTCGACGAGACGACCGGAGCGCTGGGCGTCATCTACTACGACACGGTGGGCGATTCGGGCCGCAAGAAGACGGACCTCTGGTACCAGTCCTCGTTCGACGACGGCGCCACCTGGTCGGCGCCGCTCAAAGTGACCTCCGCCCAGACGGACGAGACGGTCGCGGGAGCCGACTCGGGCAACCAGTACGGCGACTACAACGGCCTGTCGGGCATCGCGGGCCAGTTCTTCCCCTCCTGGACGGACCGGCGCAACAACGCGCGGGAGGAGATCTGGACGGCGAAGGTCACGGACGCCGCCTGCACGCCGCCGGGCGCGCCGGCCATCGGCACCGCCACGGCCACCGGCCCGAACCAGGTGCAGGTCACCTGGGGCAACGGCACGCCCCCTTCGACCTCGTTCAACGTCTACCGGGCGTTCGGCACCTGCGCCTCGCCCGGCACGTTCACGCGCATCGCCACGGCCGTGGCCGGCTCCCCCTACAACGACAACACGGTCTCGGGCACCCTCACCTACGCCTACCGGGTCCACGGCCTCGACGCCACGGGCAACTGCGAGTCCGGCCCGTCGACCTGCGTCCAGGTGACGGCGACCGGCGCCTGCACGCTGCCGCCGGGCTTCACGGGCCTCGCGAGCGCCACCAACCAGGCGGCGGCGTCCTGCGGCATCGTCCTGGCCTGGACGGCCGCCACGCCGGCCTGCGCCGGACCGGTCACCTACAACGTCTACCGTTCCACGACCTCGGGCTTCACGCCGGGTCCCGGCAACCTGCTGGCCAGCGGCGTCACGGGCACGGGCTACACCGACACCTCGGCGGGACTGGTGAACGGCACGACCTACTACTACGTGGTGCGGGCGGTGGACGGCTCGAACGGGCTTTCGGATGGCAACACCATTCAGCGCAGCGCCACGGTTACGGGTCCGGTCTCGACCGTCCTGACCGAGACGTTCGAGGGCGCCGGCGGTTTTGACAACCCGGGCTGGACGCACTCCGCCATCGCAGGGACCACGGACTGGGTGTTGTCGACGGCCCGGTCGCAGACGCCCACGCACTCCTGGTTCTCCGCCAGCCGGACCACGGTCTCCGACCGGGTCCTGGTCACGCCGGCGTTCACGCCGGTGGCGGGCTCCAGGCTTTCGTTCTGGCACACCTTCGCGTTCGAGGACGCGAGCTCGTGCTTCGACGGCGGCACGCTGGAGGTCTCGACCAACGGCGGCACGACATGGACGGTGCTGCCGGACGCGGCCTTCACGGCGGGTGGTTTCAACGGCACCGTCGACGCCACCCACGCCAACCCGATCGGCGGCAAGCGGGCGTGGTGCAACGGCGCGATCGGTGCGATGACCCAGGTCACCGCCGATCTCAGCGCCTTCGCCGGCCAGAGCGTGAAGCTGCGCTGGCACGAGGGCGATGACAGCACCGTCGCGGCGACCGGCTGGTTCGTCGACTCTGTGACCCTCGCCACCGCGAGCGTCTGCACGCCGAACGCCCTCATCTTCAGCGACGGCTTCGAGAGCGGCAGCACCAGCGCCTGGAGCGGCAGCAACCCGTAGCGCCCCTGGGAGCGCGAATTCTGGAAGGCCGTGAGGATGATTGTGCGGCAAAGGACTGCTGGTTGCTCCCCACGCTCGCGGGCAGCTTTCTCAACCATGGCCATCTCGCTTGGAGAGAACGGCAGCATCATCCGCTCGGTTCGCTTGGACTCGGGGGACGGCAGAGCTTCCAGGCTAATCGGGAGCTTTGGCAATGGGCGCTCGCGGCGGGAGGGCATCTTGGATGACGATTCTACCAGTAGAGGAAGAGTGGCGGTGCCCGTCGGCGCCTCTCCCCACCCCGGGGGACGGCTCGTTTCTCCGTAGAAGTACACCTTGAAAGAAGAAGGCGCCCATCCATGGGCGCCTTCGGCTCTCAGGAGGACGCCATGAGAAAGCTCTTCACTCTCGCCGTTCTGCTCGCTTCGACCTTCGCTGCCATTGTGGCGCCTTCGGCTCAGGCTGTCGCCCCCTGCGGTGGGAGCTACTGCACGGGACGGCCTCCGTCGTCCACCTGTGCCTGCCCTTCGTATACTGACTTCCCCGGGACCATTGCCACCTGTGGGAGCTGGATCAGGGACTGTTTTGATCCTTGTCCCCAATGCCGGTGAAGCCCCCGGTCTCTGGCCCTCGGCCGCTTCTGGCTGCTCGGTGGTGCCAAGCACTTATTCCGGCTGTGGGCCGCCGCCGCCACCGCTGACGGGCGGGGAGCGGTCGTCTCGTGGTGGGCAGAGATGGCGGATCACTACCTGCGAGAGCAGGCGCGCACGTCCCTTCCGCCACTTTGCGGGTCATGGGCGTCCATGTTCTCTGGAAGCCTCGGGTTCTGGGCGGGCATCTCAACGCTTGAGGCCCACGCGGTGGGCGTCTATTGGCACTGCCACTGTCAGGGCCGCACGGGGCTGCCTCCAGCTATTTCCGGGCAAGGATGAAACCGGCGGGCGGCCCCCGCCTCTGATGGGGGATAGATCTTCTCATACCGCTCCTCCCTCCGGAGCGGGGCCGACATTGAGGCGCCGCGATGCCCTGGGCTTGGGGCGTCTCCCTCCCGCAACCACGCTACTGGTTCCCTTCGCCTCACCTGCCATAGCTGAGGGGTCGATGTGCGGCTCCACCAGTCTTCGGTGACAATGGGCGGCTTCGCGTACCGCCTGCACATCCCAGATGCCCGCCTGGATCTTCTTCGTTGACTCTTCGTCGCAGGCGATGGCGTGCGACTCAGGGAGTTCCTGGGCTGCATGGATCCGGGAAAGCCGGGCGGCCTCGATCAGCCCTTGGCGGATCACGCGGCCATCTCGGAGGACCGCGTCTTCAATCTCGGCCTTCTCTTCAGCCATGATATCGGACTCCCGCTCCAAAGCCTCCAGGGATTCCAAGCACGCCGTCACACTGTGAACGGCTGCCGGGGAGCACTTCATGGCGGCCAGCAGCCTGTCCAGGACTTCTTCCGGGATCTCTCCACGCCGCAAGTAGAGGGAAACGCGCTTCTGGGGGATGCCGACGGCGGCGCCGATCTCCTTATGACTCAGATCCCGCCATAGCGCGAGGACCGACACCAGCAACTGGCGAAACGAAAGTTTGCGCTTCGATCTTTGGCTTAAGGCGGTGAGACGCGGTCCTTCTGGGTGGTGAGCGCTCCTAGGAGGCCAGCTTCACGCAGACGTCCCCGCCGATATTCTCGTACAGGCGCCCGGCGTCGTCGGCGTTCAGGAACCGCGCGCCTCGCAGAGTCCTGGCCGCGGGGATATGGAGGCCTGTGGCAACGAGCCCGGTGCCGCCGAACTTCCCGACCTTAGCGATATCGTTGAGGAAGGCCGTCACGTCCTCATCCGTGTAGTAGAGGCCCTCGACGATCAGTGTGCCGATGAGCCCGCCCGTAATGTTTAGGAGGCAGGGGATCGGCCCATACGTCCTCTCGCGCTGACGGATCACGCGGAAGTTCTTCAGGACCAGTGTGCCGATGTTCCCCGTGGGCATTTCCAGGACATAGGCCGCCGCGTGGCCAGAGTCACTGCGGTAGATTGCGCAATCATTGAGCGCCACTTCCGAGATCGTCCCAGCTTGGCCCTGCTGGTCCGTGCCAAACTGGAGAAAGGGAGCCGCAACGACCGGCTGAGCCTGCTTGACGTCGTTGAGCGTCAGGGTGCCGCCGTTGCCAAGGACAAAGACCATCGCCGTCGGTGATACCTCCACGTCGCCCGTGATCCGGACATCAGCGTGGCTGACCGTGAGCGAGTGATTGACGTCCAACGCGCTCGTGACGTCGTTCCCCAAGATGACCAGTGCCCTGCGGATAGTGCCAGCGAGATTCGAGACGACGACCTGATGCGTGGCGATCCAGGATCCATGAACTCGCAATCCGGTGCGGCAGTCCTGGAAAAGGACATTATTGACGAGGAACCGGGAGCTGGGTAGGCCGAATCCCTCGTCCGAGTTGATGGCAATGGCGTCATCGCCGGTAGCCATCGTGACATCGCTGATGACCACGTCTTCGCAACCGCCGTCGAAATGGTACCCGTCAGTGCTCGCGCCCGGCGGTTCGCTCCGCCGCGGGTTGATGAGGACCGGCTCATGGCGGCTGGGCGCCTCGACGCCGCCGCCCTGAATGCGAACCCGCCTGCATCGGTTGAACCTCACCCCGAAGCTTGGGGCATCATAAATGATGACGTCTTTCAACTCGACGACGTCAAGCCACGAGAGGTCCAGACCTGTAAACCACGGGCCAGTGTCGAAGCCTCGAGCTGACCAGCCAGGATCGTGTCTGGTGACATTCGAGTTACTGTCCGGGTACCACTGCACGTTAAGAAAGCCATCGATCGTCAAGTTTTCAAACCTGACGTGACTGCCAAGGTGCTCGGCGGGGAGGCCCATGTCCTTCTTCACTCCGCCTGCGCCGTCCAGCAGCCAGATGCGGACCTCCCCCGTTTCATCCTGCCTGCGCCAAGCCAGGTCCGCCTTGCCGTCGCCGTCGAAGTCTGCGACGGCGATGACCTCCCATCCGGAGGCTGGGGGAGGCAGCCCCACGTCCTTCTTCACTCCGCCTAGGCCGTCCAGCAGCCAGATGCGGACCTCCCCCGTTTCAT
>CAXTNS010000107.1:0-2176 GCA_964245465.1 uncultured Thermoanaerobaculia bacterium | reverse complement strand
TGCCTGCGCCAGGCCAGGTCCGGCTTGCCGTCCGCGTCGAAGTCACCGACGGCGACGACCTTCCAGCGGGGAGGCGGGCCTGGGTCGAACGGGTGCTGCGGCGCGCCGATCGACTGGAATACGTGTCCGTTTGTGCCCGGGACTGCCATGATGCGGGCGCCCGGCGCATCTCCCCGGACCATGACGTTCCCAGATCCCGGAAGGATGACCGTTGACGTCGCGAGGTGAGCATCGATGATGAGGGTCACGGGGTCGGTGGGTGACGCCAGCGCAAGCCGTGATTGGAGCGCGGCCTGGTTGTCCGTGGGGATGCCGCCACCAATCCTGGCTCGAGTACTGCGATCCAGATCGCAAGTCGCGATCTCTGAAGCGTAGAACCTTTTGGTCATGATCTAACCCTCACGTGACTAGCAAGGCAGGATGTGGCACGTCGCTCTACGCCGCCGAGTAGGCTAGGGGCCTTACGGCCCCCCCCAGCCCCTCTGAGAACCGTACATGCGAGTTTCCCCGCATACGGCTCAAGCCTTTTATTAGGCCGATTGCTCGACCCGGCTGTTGCGTTGTCCGGGTTGATACGTTCCATGGTGCGTTGCGCCATCTTCCGATAGATGGTAGCGCGGGATAAACTGGTAATCGCCTCATGCCCGCCCAGAAGCCGGGGGCCGCCCGCCAGGTACCCGTGCGTTGTACGCCTAGCTCAATGCCTCCCGTAGAGGAGACGCCATCACCTTTGGCGCCATGGTCCAAGACATTGAAGGCGATAGGTATGCTCATGGCACTTTCCTCATTGGATACGCTCACCCTCGCGATTCGATGCGCAGGTTGCCGGAGAGGAGGTTCCCGGTCCCCTGATTCAGGACGTCGTTCGAGTTATCTCGTCCACCGGGCAGATTGCGCTCGCCGATATTCCCCGTCACGATGTTGTGGTGCGTCTGCCCGCCGAGCCAGATGAGAGGGCCATCGAGGTCCTCGGACGAGTTCCCCGAGACGACAGTCGTTTTGATGCGCGAGACCAGGTTGATCCCGCTCATGAAGGGGATCTGGGATCGCTTGCCTCCAAGCCCGCCGCTGCGGGCCAGGATGTTGTTGGTGATCTGGTTGTTGCGACTCTCGACCTCAATACCGTCGACGTGGCCCTGCCGGATGTCGACGGCCACGTATTGCAGGAAGGGGTTCAGCCTCGGCGTCTCGTCGTTCATATAGAAGGTGTTGCCGTTGATGACCGCTCCGAGCGGTGACAGCAGGATCATTCCCGCGACACCTGTGTTAAAGTTGTTGTACGCCGCCACGATGCCAGGTTCGCCCGGATTGTTTGCAGCGAGACCAATGCCGCTGTAGACGATCGAGTTGTGGTAGAGCTGCAGGCCCTCCGAGGTGCCTTGTACTACAACGCCGGTCTGCCACTGGAAAATGATTGAATCCACGATGCGGAAATCGGTGCACTCGTTGAACAGCAGGACACCGTTCTTTCCCATGGTTTCGAGGCTCGGCGCGTTGTCGGTCAAGCCGAAAATCCACGAGCTCTCGATGTAACCCTGCCGCACATTGTCGAAGACTAGGCCATTGTTGAATTTGGCGGGTGCGGCTATCGAGAAGTCCGGACTGATCCGCACGCGTGAGACCTTCACCGTTTCGGTGAACACGTCCCTGTTTGCATAGCTGAAATACAGGGCGCCGCGGTTTTCCTCCGACTGCACCGAGCGCGCGACCAGCGAGAGATCGGAGACTTCGATGCCGGCTCGTGCTGGCGTCGTCTGTATGTTGATCCATTCGATGAAGTTGCCACTGCCGCTCGGAAAATCCATGATCAGATAGGTTGAGAACATGCCTGCCCCGCGAAGGGAGAGGTCGATCGGTGGCAGGCTCAGGGTGCGGACGATGCGGAAACGGCCTTCCGGCAGGACGATCGATGCGCCGGCGCGCAGCCGGGCGAGGATCCGCTCGAACACCGGGGTGGCGTCGGTATTGCCGTCGCTCACCGCGGCAAGGGCAGCGAGATCGGCTGGCGAGAGCTCATTCTGGGCCGCCTCCCGGACATTTCCGGCAGGAGCAGTCTTGGCAAGAGTCCTAGCTTCTATAGTCATTGGTTGGTTCCTTTCCTAGCCTGCACTGTTTGTTCGCTTCGGCGGTAGAGCATCTCCGATGCCAGAGCGGCCACCGCTGCGCAGCGCTGCGG
>CAXTNS010000106.1:12574-13847 GCA_964245465.1 uncultured Thermoanaerobaculia bacterium | reverse complement strand
CTCGCCTGGAGCGACGCCAAGCACGCCGCCAAGGACGCCTGGCACCGGGTCGAGAAGGCCCTGCCTGGCGACGCCGACCGCGACGGCCGGTAGGAACCCGATTCCTGAGGCCTGGGCGTGGCGCCGCGCCCAGGCTCTCGCCTTTCCCTCCGATCCGTTCCTTCAAACCTCACTCCTGGAACAGGCTCTCTCTCGCCAGGAATCGAGGTCCCCCTGTCGGGGTGCGGCGTCACGCCGGGAACGGACTCCGCCTTCCACCGCAAGGTCACGGGGTGAGATCCGGGCCGGCCGGAGGGCTCCAGAGTCCAGGCGAGATCCACGCCGCCGGTCAGGGCCAGGGGGTAGCTCTCGAAGATGACCGTGAAGTCCCCAGGGCGCAGGGCTCCGCCGAAAGCCACGCCGCCCCGCGGGTTGACGGCGGTGAAACGGAGCCGCGCGCCGAGGTCGGTTTCGACGCGGACGCTGATCCGCAGACGGTTCCCGGGAGCGAGCAGGGCGTGATCGAAGCTCAGCCGGCTCATGGGAGCGGTAGCCGGAGCTTCCAGATCCCAAACCTTGAAAGTCACGGACTCTGGTACCTGGAGGCGGACCTGTTCCTGGGCCTGGCTCGGGAACGTCGCGAGACCGGCGCCCCAAAAACAGGCGGCCACGAGGCGGGCGGCTCTTCTCACTTCCGGGCCTCCTGGAAGACGACCGGCTTCCGCTTCTCGCGCAACCGGAACTCCAGATGGTCGACGAACTGCCCCGGAGGCAGCCCCAGCTCCATCCGGGAGGGAGCCAGGGCTTCGAACCCCGCGGCGAGACGGCCGGTCTCGAGGCGGATCTCGTAGACGCCGGGTGTCAGATTGAAAAAGCCGAAGGAGCCGTCGGCGGCGCTGCTCGTGGCACGGCCGTCCAGCACCAGCACGGCGCCGCCGATTCCCTCCCCCGGACCGCGGCGGCCGTCCCCGTCGCGGTCCACGTAGACCCAGCCCCGGACCTCCCCCAGCGGGGAGAGAGGGAGGTCGATCCGCTGGTTCCGGCCGCGCTGGACCTGGACCCTGGCCGCTGGACCGGCCACCAGGTCGGCGGGGAGGGCTTCGGTGGGGACCAGCAGGTCGTAGGAGCCCGGCGGCACATGAGGGAAGGAGTAGCGGCCCGCGCCGTCGGTGACGGTGCGGTAGGGGCCGAGCTCGACGGACAGGCCGGCCAAGGCCGGCAGACCGACGCCTCCGACGGCGCCCTCGACCTGGCTGCCGAACGCGGGAGTGGCCAGATCCCAGCTCCGGCGCAC